>VBCT01000053.1:2834-16974 GCA_005882235.1 Betaproteobacteria bacterium | reverse complement strand
TTTCGTGTATCCCGAAGTCGACGAGAACATCGAGGTCGAGATCAATCCCACCGATCTGCGCATCGACACCTACCGCGCATCCGGCGCGGGCGGTCAGCACGTCAACAAGACCGACTCGGCGGTGCGCATCACGCATTTGCCCACTGGCATCGTGGTACAGTGCCAGAATGATCGCTCGCAGCACCGCAACCGCGCGGAAGCCATGGCGATGCTGAAATCGCGCCTGTACGAGCTGGAACTGCGCAAGCTCCAGGCCGACCGCGACAAGCTCGAGTCCGCCAAGACCGACATCGAGTGGGGGCACCAGATCCGCAGCTACGTGCTCGACCAGTCGCGCATCAAGGACCTGCGCACCGGCGTGGAAAAAGGCGACACGCAGCGAGTGCTCGACGGCGACCTCGACGATTTCATCTCCGCAAGTCTGAAGAAGGGCGTGTAGCAGCGATGCCCGAGCCGCAACAGGACGAAAACCAGATCATCGCGGAGCGGCGCGCCAAGCTTTCTGAGCTGAGAAAGCGCGGCGCCGCCTTCCCGAACGATTTTCGCCGCGAGCATCTCGCGGCCGACCTGCACGGTGCGTGGGACGGAAAATCGAACGAGGAAATCGAGCCGAAGCGGCTTGTGGTCGCGGTGGCCGGGCGCATGATGCTCAAGCGCGTCATGGGCAAGGCGAGCTTCGCCACGATCCAGGAAATGAGCGGGCGCCTCCAGCTCTACGTCGCCCGAGACGGCGTCGGCGAGGCTGAGTACGAGGCTTTCAAGCACTACGACCTCGGCGACATCCTCGGGGCCAAAGGAACCTTGTTCAAGACCAAGACCGGCGAGCTTTCGGTGAAAGTGACGGACCTGCGCCTGCTCGTGAAGGCGGTGCGGCCGCTGCCGGAGAAATTCCACGGGCTCGCCGACCAGGAGCAGAAGTACCGCCAGCGCTACGTTGACCTCATCATGAGCGAGGAAACGCGCGGCGTGTTCCGGGCGCGCAGCCGCATCGTCCAGGTGATCCGGGAATTCATGACCGGCAAAGGCTTCCTCGAAGTGGAGACGCCGATGATGCAGCCGATTCCGGGCGGCGCGAACGCGAAGCCGTTCAAGACGCATCACAACGCGCTCGACATGGACCTTTTCCTGCGCATCGCGCCCGAGCTCTATCTCAAGCGCTTGGTGGTGGGCGGATTCGAAAAGGTGTTCGAGATCAACCGGAACTTCAGGAACGAGGGCATCTCGACCCAGCACAACCCCGAGTTCACCATGCTCGAGTTCTATGAGACCTACCGCGACTACCGCTACCTGATGGATTTCAGCGAGGAGATGCTGCGCTCGCTGGCAAAGACGGTGCTTGGAACCACGACGCTGCGCTACGGCGAGCACACGATCGAGTTGAGAAAGCCGTTCGAGCGCCTCACGATCGACCAAACACTCCGAAAATACGCACCCGAGTATGCGAAGATCGCTGACCCCAAGGTGCTGGCATCCACGCTCGGCCTCAAGGGAGTGAAAGCGAATCCCCAATCGAGCATCGCTGTGCTGAAGCTGCAGGCGTTCGAAACCATAGAGGACAAGCTCATCCAGCCGACCTTCATCGTCGATTACCCGGCGGAGGTATCGCCTCTCGCGAAACGCAGCGACAAGAACCCTGACGTCACCGACCGCTTCGAGCTGTACATCGCGGGGCGAGAAATCGCCAACGGTTTCTCCGAGCTGAACGATCCCGAGGACCAGGCGGCGCGCTTCGAGGAGCAGGCCAGGGCGAAGGCCGCGGGCGACGAGGAATCCATGTACTACGACGCAGACTACATCCGTGCCCTCGAGTACGGCATGCCGCCCGCGGCAGGCGAAGGCGTGGGGATCGACCGCCTGGTCATGCTCTTCACCGATAGCCCCAGCATTCGCGACGTGCTGCTGTTTCCCCACCTGCGCCAGGAAACCTGAAGCTTCTGCAACGGCGAAACATTCTGTTACATCAACCGTCTGGCGCCCGGTGCGTTAGTGCGGGTAAGCTCTTAACATCCCTGCAACAGGAGGCCCTCATGGAAGCGCAAGCCGTACGCAAGACCCATCCACTCATCATCATCGCCGCGATCGCGATCACGCTGTTCAGCCTGGTCGGAATCGGAGCCGTTCTCGGCTGGATCCCGACCTCGGTCGGGACCCCGGGCGCAGCAAGCACGCCCGTCGCCCAGGCGCCGGAGCAGCCCGCAGCGCAGCCCGAAGAGGTGAAGCCCGCCGAGCGCAAGCCGGCGGTGAGGCCGAAACCGGTTGTGAGATCGGAACCGCCGCACGTGGCCGCCCACGCGACCGTTCCGCCTCCTCCCCCTGTCGTCGTGGCCGCGATCTGCCGCGAGTGCGCCGTGATCGAAGAAGTGCGCGAGGTCGAGAAAGCAGGCCAGGGCTCGGGCGCCGGGGCGGTCGGCGGTGCGGTGGTCGGCGGCGTCATCGGCCACCAGGTCGGCGGCGGACGAGGTAAGGACGTCGCAACGATTCTTGGCGCCCTCGGCGGCGGCCTTGCCGGAAACCAGATCGAGAAGAACGCGAAAAAGACGGTGGAGTACCAGATCATCATCCGCTACGAGGACGGTACCAAGGGCCTCTTCACTCAGGCCACGCCACCGAGCTGGCGCAGCGGCGACAAGGTGAAGGTCATCAACGGGGTGATCCAGGGACGCGGTTAAAGCGAACATTGGCCGATAAAACGCGGGCGAGCGCCCGCGTTTTTTTTTGGGAGCGTTTCGCAAAAGGCGAGTCGCGGAATAAAATCGCGGCATGACCGGACTCGCCATCGCCCTGGTGCTGGGCGCCGCGCTCATCCACGCGAGCTGGAACTATCTTCTGAAGAAAAGCGGCGGAGGGATCGGTTTCGTCTGGACGTTCGCCGCACTCTCTTCGCTGCTCTACGCGCCGCTCGCGGTCGGCGTGGTCATCGTCCAGCATTTCGAGTTCACGATCGAGGCGCTCGCCTTTCTTTTCGCGAGCGCGGTGCTTCACACCGCCTACTACCTGCTCCTCGACCGAGGCTACCGGCACGGCGACCTCTCGGTCGTCTATCCGCTCGCCCGCGCGACGGGCCCTTTCCTCACGATTCTGGTCGCCATCGGCATGCTCGGCGAGCGGCCCGGAACCGTGGCCCTGTGCGGTGCGGCACTCGTGGTCGGGGGAGCCTTCTTTCTCGCGGCGAGCCCCGCCAAGCTGCGCGAGGCGGGCGCCTCGCGCGGAATCGCGTTCGCCCTCCTCACCGGCTGCATGATCGCGTCGTATACGGTCGTCGACAAGCAGGCCGTGAGCGCCGTGCTGATTCCGCCCCTGCTCCAGGACTGGGGCGCCAACCTCGGCAGGGTGATCGTGATGGCTCCGCTCGCGCTCAGGCGCCGCGAAGAGGTGAAGGCCGCCTGGACGCTGCAGAGGAAAGCGGTGATGCTGGTCGCCCTGCTTTGCCCGCTCTCGTATATCCTCGTGCTGACCGCCATGGTGTTCACCCCGGTCAGCTATGTCGCGCCGGCGCGCGAGATCAGCATCCTGTTCGGCGCGTTGATGGGAGCCCACTGGCTCCGGGAAGGCGACGTCCCGCGCCGCGTCGCCGCCGCTGCCGCGATGGCGCTGGGTGTGGTCGCGCTCGCGATCGGCTAGAGTAAGCTCGCACCATGGAAGACTCCTTCGCCTCCGCCGTCGTGATCCTGCTGCTCGTGACCGATCCTATCGGCAACATCCCCTTGTTCGTCTCTCTGCTGCGGCACGTCGCTCCGGAACGCCGCGTCCGCGTGATCGTGCGCGAGTGCGCGATCGCGCTCGCCGTGCTGCTGATATGCGTGCCTTTTGGCGGCTCCTTGCTCCAGCTCTTCGGATTGTCGGAGCGTTCGCTCAACCTCGCCGGCGGCGTCATCCTGTTCCTGATCGCGCTGCGCATGATCTTTCACGGCCCCGAGGGCATTTTCGGAGAAACGGCTTCGGGCGAGCCGTTCATCGTGCCGCTTGCGATTCCCTCCATAGCCGGGCCCGCTGCAATCGCCACCGTGATTCTGCTCGTATCGCGCGCGCCGCAGCGCATGCCGGAGTGGCTTCTCGCAGTGACCGTGGCGATCGCGGCTAGTCTGGTGGTTCTGGTCTTCGCCGAGCGCATCAGCCGGTGGGTGGGCAAAGGGGTGCTCGCCGCCTTCGAGCGGCTGATGGGATTGCTGCTGACGGCGATCGCGGTGGAGATGCTATTGCGCGGGATCGAGGGTTTCGTTCGTCAGCTGCAATCCGGCTAGGACCGTCCTTCGACTCAAGCGGGAATCGCGCTGCGGATCGCGGGCAGCATGCGCGCGACCGCTTCGCGGCCTTCCGTGATCGCGATTTGCGCCCGGTGGTAATCGAGCAGGCCCAGATTGCCGAGGCGCGGCGTAAGCAGAACGTCGGGAGGGTCGCCGGCGAGGCGGCTGCGGGCGATCCGCAGCTGCATGATGTTGATCGAGCCCATGAGCGTCTCGAGCAGGGCGGGCGGATCCGGCTCCGCCTGCTTCTCTCCGGTCCGGTTGAATCGGGGCAGGACCCTGCTCATGAAGCCGCGGGGGCCGGTCCGCGTCGGCGCCCGATCATCGTCATCCACGTAGCGCCCGACGAGGTCGGACCCGAGATCGACCGCCAGGACGATATCCGCCCCCATCGCGCGGCACAACGAGATCGGGATCGGATTGACGACGCTCCCATCGACAAGGTAGCGATCGTCGTACGGTACCGGACGAAACAGGCCCGGCACGGCTATCGAAGCGCCGATCGCGACCGACACCTTGCCCTCGCGCAACCAGATCTCCTGTCCGGAATGCAGATCGGTGGCGACCGCCGCAAACTGTATGGGCAGCTCGGAGAACTCGCATTCGACGAACTGCTCGCGAAAGACTTCGTTCACGCGCTCGCCCTTGATGAGCCCGCCGCGCAGGCCGAAGTCCGCGAGCTTGAGCAACCGCTTCCAGTCGAGCGCGAGCGCCCAGGCCTCCAGCTGGTCGAGCCGGCCCGCCGAAAACGCGGCCCCGACGAACGCGCCGACCGAGCATCCCGCGATGAGATCGGGCTTGATGCCCGCCTCGGTGAGGGCGCGCAGGACGCCGATATGCGCCCAGCCGCGCGCCGAGCCCGCGCCGAGCACGAATCCGATCTTGGGTTTTCGCGGCACGTCTTTAGCCCGAGCCCTCCATCACATCCGCTCGAAAATCGCTGCGATCCCCTGCCCGCCGCCGATGCACATCGTGACCAGTGCGTAGCGCTTGCCGGTGCGGTGGAGCTCGTAAATCGCCTTGACGGTGAGGATGCAGCCAGTTGCGCCGATGGGGTGACCCAGCGCGACCGCTCCCCCGTTGGGATTCACTTTCCCCGGATCGAGCCCGAGATCGCGCGTCACCGCCATCGCCTGGACCGCGAAAGCCTCGTTCGACTCGATCACGTCCATGTCGGCGGGCTTGAGACCCGCTCTCTCGAAGACGCGCTTCACCGCGGGGATCGGCCCCAGGCCCATCAGCTGAGGCTCCACGCCGGCGTGCGAGTAGGCCACGAGACGCGCGAGCGGCTTCGCGCCCTGTTTCTGCGCAGCGGCCTTCTCCATCAGCACCACCGCCGCCGCGGCATCGTTGATACCGGAGGCGTTGCCCGCCGTGACGGTACCGTCCTTCTTGAACACGGTTTTCAGCTTTTGCAGATCCGCGAGCGTCGCGTCCTTGCGCACGTGCTCATCGGTGTCGAACTGAGCGGGACCTTTCTTCGACTTCACCTCGACGGGTACGATCTGGCTTCTGAAGTGCCCGGCATCGATGGCTTTCGCCGCGCGTTTGTGACTCTCGAGCGCGAAAGCGTCCTGCTCCTCGCGGGTGATGCCGTATTTCGCCGCTATGTTCTCAGCGGTCACTCCCATGTGGCCGTGACCGAAAGGATCGTGGAGCGCCGCGGACATCGCGTCGATCAGCTGGGAATCCCCCATGCGCTGGCCCCAGCGCGCCGCGGGCATGAAGTACGCCGCACGGCTCATGCTCTCGGCGCCCGCGCCGATTGCGACGTCCGTGTCGCCGAGCAAGATGTGCTGAGCCGCCGAGACGATCGCCTGCAGCCCGCTGCCGCACAGGCGATTGACCGTCAGGCAGGGTGTACCGACCGGGAGTCCTCCTTCGATCGCGGCGACGCGCGAGAAATACATGTCCTTCGCCTCGCCGTGGATCACGCTGCCGAATACCACGTGCCCGACCGTCGCCGGGTCGATCTTCGCGCGCGAAACCGCTTCCTTCACGCTGATTGCGCCGAGCTTGGTCGGCGCGACGTCCTTGAGCGACCCGCCGTAGCCGCCGATTGCGGTGCGAACGCCGCTCACCACCACTACTTCACGCTGGGCCATGAAAATCTCCTATGTCATGCGGCGCGGCGGTGGCCTGCGGGTTCGCTCGCCCAAAGGTCGTGGGCATCCGAGCGCGTCACCTTCACCTGCGTCCAATCTCCCGGCTTGAGTTTCGGCCCGTCCTCGATGTGCACCACGCCGTCGATTTCCGGCGCGTCGGCGGCGGAGCGCCCCACGGCTCCTCCCGCCTTCAATTCGTCAACCAATACTTTGATGGTCTTTCCGAGCTTGCGCTTCAGACGCCGCGCGCTGATTTTCTCCTGCAGGTGCATGAGCCGCTCACGGCGTTCTTCGCGCACTTCGTTCGAAAGCGCGCCCGGCAGTTCGTTCGCCTTCGCGCCTTGCACCGGCGAATACGCAAAACAGCCGACGCGATCGAGCTCGGCTGCCTCGAGAAAATCGAGCAGTTCCCGGAACTCGTCTTCGGTCTCGCCCGGGAAGCCGGCGATGAAGGTGCTGCGGATGGTGACGTCCGGGCAGATCGTGCGCCAGGCGCGGATGCGCGCGAGATTGTCCTCGCCGCTTGCAGGACGCTTCATGAGTTTCAGGATCCGCGGGCTCGCGTGCTGAAATGGAACGTCGATGTAGGGAAGGACCTTGCCTTCGGCCATGAGCGGGATCACTTCGTCCACATGGGGATAGGGATAAACGTAGTGGAGCCGCACCCACACGCCCAATTCTCCAAGTGCCGCCGTCAGATCGGCCATGCGCGCCTTGAGCGGCCGCCCGCCCCAGAAACCGGTGCGGTACTTGAGATCCACGCCGTAGGCGCTCGTGTCCTGAGAAACCACCAGCAGCTCCTTGACGCCCGCTTTCACCAAGTTTTCCGCCTCTCGCATCACCTCGCCGATCGGCCGGCTCACCAGATCTCCTCGCAGGGAAGGGATGATGCAGAACGTGCAGCGGTGATTGCAGCCTTCGGAGATCTTCAGGTAGGCGTAGTGCCGCGGAGTGAGCTTGATGCCCTGAGGGGGCACCAAGTCGGTGAAGGGGTCATGAGGCTTGGGCAGATGCTCGTGCACCGCCGTCATGACCTCCTCGAGCGCGTGCGGGCCGGTGACGGCAAGGACTTTCGGGTGAGTCCGCCGCACGACGTCGCCCTTGGCGCCCAAACAGCCGGTGACGATCACCCGGCCGTTTTCCTCGAGCGCTTCGCCGATCGCATCCAGCGATTCCTGCATCGCCGACTCGATGAACCCGCAGGTGTTGACGACGACGAGATCCGCGCGGTCGTACGAAGGCGAGATCGCGTAGCCCTCGGCGCGCAGGCGCGTGAGAATGCCTTCGGAATCGACCAGAGCCTTGGGACAGCCGAGCGAGACGAACCCGACCTTCGGTGCCGCGGCCATGCTTAGATTAAACCTTGCACCACGGTGTGAAGGATTTCAGGACTTTTTCTCCTCGCCGGGCGTCTTATTGTCGCCCGGCGACGGCTGTGCGCCGGCCGGTTGCGCGCCGAATCCCGGGACTCCGTGGAATCCCGGGAAAGGGAAGCCGGAGAACATGTTGCGCGTCTGGTTCTGCAGTTGCTCCTGCATCTGCTGGAATACGTTGCGGCTCTGCTCCATGTACGCAGAGATCAGGCTCTGCATCGCCGGGCCCTGGAAGCTCATGAACTGCTTCCAAAGCTCTTCGTTGAGCTTGGTGGGTTCTCCATAGAGCTTCTGAGACTGCTCCCGCATGCTCTTCTGGATTTCACCGAACAACTGCATGTTGCGCTCCAGGTACGCCCCGAGCATGCCCTGCATGGCGTTCCCGTAGGAGCGGATGAACTGGGTGAGAACGTCCGAGGAAAACATCGGCGCTCCGGCGGCTTCCTCCTCCAGTATGATCTGCAGCAGGATGGATCGCGTCAGGTCTTCTCCGGTTTTCGCGTCCACCACGTGGAATTCCTCGCCGCCCATCACGAGCTTCTTCACGTCGGCGAGCGTGATGTACACGCTGGTCTTGGTATCGTAGAGCCGGCGGTTGGGGTACTTCTTGATCAGTCGGGGGGGTTCAGACATCGGGACCCTTGCCTCATCGCGTCGCACGCGTGTTGCGGTGCCACATGATACTGGAGATTGCCGCTCGGTTCCATCCACTCGACCCTCCAGCCCGCCTACGCCATGTGCTGCCCGCCGTTGATGGCGATGTTCGCGCCGTTGACGAACGCGGCCTCCTCCGAACAGAGGTAAATGATCAGCCCGGCGATTTCTTCGGGCTTTCCGAGCCGTCCGATCGGAATCTGCGGCAGGATTTTCGAGTCGAGAATCTCCTTCGGAATCGCCGTCACCATCTTCGTCCCGATGTAGCCCGGCGAGATGGTATTGACGGTCACGCCCTTCTTCGCCACCTCCAGCGCGAGCGACTTGGTGAAGCCGTGCATGCCGGCCTTCGCCGCAGCGTAGTTGGTCTGGCCGAACGCGCCCTTCGAGCCGTTCACCGAGGACACGTTGATGACGCGGCCCCAGCCGCGGTCCACCATTCCGTCGCAGACCTGCTTCGTCATGTTGAATACGGAATCGAGATTGGTGTGCAGGACCGCGTCCCAGTCGCCCTTGGTCATTTTCCTGAAGGTCATGTCGCGGGTGATTCCGGCATTGTTGACGAGGATGTCGACGTGGCCGAGGTCCTGGGTCACGTTCTCGACACAGGCCTTGCAGGATTCGAATTCAGCGACGTTGCATGCATAGGTGCGGAAATCGTAACCGCGCGACTTCATCTCCGCGGCCCAATGGCCGACCGTCTTGTTCGAGGGAGAATAGGTCACGGCTACGCGGTATCCGGCATCCGCCATCTTCGTGCTGATCGTCTCCCCCAGCCCCCCCATGCCTCCCGTGATCAGCGCCAGCCTCGTTGCCATCATTCCTCCCTGCCTCGATGCCGTCCCGATAATGCCTCTGGATTATTGCACCGTTCGGATCGGAGTCAAACCATGTGCAGTCCGCCGTTGATCGAGATGTTCGCGCCCGTGATGTAGCCGGCCTCCTCGGAGGCGAGGTAGGCGACGAGGCTCGCGATCTCCTCGGGCTGCGCGAACCGCCCCATGGGAATCTGCTCGACGATCGATTGCAGGACCTCCGGTTTCATCGCCCGCACCATGTCCGTCTCGACGTAACCGGGCGACACCGTGTTCACGGTGACACCTTTTTTCACCACCTCTTGCGCGAGCGCCTTGGAGAATCCGTGCATGCCTGCTTTCGCGGCCGAGTAGTTGGTCTGACCGAACTGGCCTTTCAGTGCGTTGACCGAGGAGATGTTGATGATGCGTCCCCAGCCGCGCTCCATCATTCCCTCGATCACCTGCCGCGTGACATTGAAGACGCTGTTCAAGTTGGTGTTGATCACCGCGTACCAGTCGGCGGGTGACATGCGCTTGAACATGCCGTCGCGCGTAATGCCTGCATTGTTGACGAGGATGTCCACCGGACCTATCACCGAGCCGATCTGATAGAACATGTCTGCGCAGGACTCGTAGTCGTCGACGTCGCCTTCGGCAGCGTGGACTTGGAGGCCTTCGCCGCGCATCTTTGCAATCCACTCGTCCTTCTTTTCGTAGCCGGGCAGGCAGCCCGCAACGACTCGCGCGCCGTTTCGCACGAGCCGCCGGCACACCGCGGACCCGATTCCGCCCATGCCGCCGCTCACGAACGCGATGCGCTGCTTGAGGGGAGGCACGGCTTCCCGTACCGGCTCCGAGCCGGAGTTTGTGGCTGCCCGTTTCTCTGCTGCCGCCGTCGTCATGGTTCGATCTCTCCCTGGAAAATCATTTCCTTTGATGCTCATACGATCCGGTGCTTGACGTAGCGCCCGGGGGCGGGCTCTATGAGTTTGAATTTCGCATTGCCCAGCCGCGCGCGCGCTTTGACTCGCTCACCGCCGAAACCCTCGAGCCAGGCGCTCCAGTCGGTCCACCAGCTTCCGGGCCTTTCATTTCCGGCGGCGAGCCACTCTTCAGGGTCCGCAGCCAGGGCGCCTGTCCAGTGGCTGCGCTTGTTCTTTGAGGCGGGATTGACGATCCCGGCGACGTGCCCGCTCGCCCCGAGCACGAAGCGCATCTCGCCTCCAAGCAGCTGGGTCGTGCCGTAGGCGGTGCGCCAAGGCACGATGTGGTCCTCGCGCGTGGCGAGCACGTAGGCCGGAACGGTGATCTTCCCGAGATCCACCGGCACTCCCAGAACAACCGTCCTTCCCGGCTCGCGCAGGCCGTTCTCTAGATAGGTGTTGCGCGCGTACCAGCAGTACATCGGTCCGGGAAGATTGGTGGAATCGGCGTTCCAGTAGAGCAGGTCGAAGGCATCGGGCGATTTGCCCTTCAGATAGTTGTTGACCACGTATGACCAAACCAGGTCATTCGCGCGGAGCGCCGAGAACACGAGCGCGAGATCGCGACCCGGCATGATGCCGCCCCCGCCGATCGCCGCCTCGCGCGCCGCAACGCTAGCCTCGTCGATAAAAAGCCCGATGTCACCGGTGCCAGAGAAATCGAGCATCGAGGCGAGGAATGTCGCGCTCTCCACGCGATTGTCGCCCTTCGCGGCCATGACCGCGAGCGCGGCGCCGAGCATCGTGCCACCGACGCAGAAACCGAGCGCGTTGACCTTTTCGGCGGCGCAGACTGCGCTCGCCACTTCGAGCGCTTTGAGCACGCCTCTTTCAATGTAATCGTCCCAGGTGAGATGACCGAGCTCCTCGGTGATGTTCCGCCACGACACCATGAACACGGGATGGCCCTGCTCCACGACGTAGCGCACCAGGGAATTTTCCGGCCGAAGATCCAGGATGTAATACTTGTTGATGCAGGGCGGAAACATCACGAGCGGTCGCTCGAATACGCTCGGCGTGACCGGCTTGTACTGAATGAGCTGGATCAGCTCGTTCTCGAAAACCACCGCGCCCTGACTGACCGCGAGATTCTTGCCGACCTCGAAAACGGACTCGTCCGTGGTCGAAATGCGCCCCCTGTGCACGTCCTCGAGGAGCCGGCGAATTCCCTGGGTGAGACTTTCGCCGTTCGTCTCGAGCGCGAGCTTGAGTGCGTCCGGGTTGGTCGCGGCGAAATTCGCCGGGCTCATTGCATCGGAAAACTGGCGCGCGATGAAACGCAAGCGCTCTTTTGCGCGCGGCTCCGCTTCGAGCGCATCGATCCAATCCGACAGAAAGCGCGAATTGATGAGGTAGCTCTGGCGCAAGTAATCGAACCAGGGATTGCGTTGCCATTCCGCGGAGGAAAAGCGCCGATCGCCGCGATCGGGCGGTGCGATCGGTGTGGCATCGCGCCCGGCCTCGCGGGTAAGCGCCGACTGCCACAGCGCAGCGTGCAGCTGGAAGTACCGCGCTTGAAGGGCGGCGAACTTGGCGGAGTCGACGCCTACCGACTCCAGCGAACGGGCAAATTCGCAATCGGGCGGGACACCCAGCGAGCCGAGGAAATTCTGCAGGAGGGCCTGTGCAGCAGCTGTGAATTGCTCGGCCGAAGAGAACGTTGGGTTCACCACGCAGCTTTTCGCTGAAAACCTTGAAATATCCGAGAAGGCGACGGGATATTGCGCCGCACAATGGACGAAGTCAAGGCGGGACGGCCCGATAGGGTAGATACTGAGTTAACTAGGGGAGAGGGACCAGATGGGCCACAAGGGGACCGTGCGCCTTGCGCGGATACTTGCCAACCGCTCGAAGACCGCCCTCGAGGAAGCGGTGCTCCTCACCAGCGAGGAACTCGGCTTCCGCTACTTCATGTTCTGCGGCCGCTTCTCCCAGCTGCGCGGCGCGACGCACGAAGTCCGGTTCGATAATTTTCCACTGCACTGGCACCGATACTGCGCCGACCGTGGCAGGGATCTCCTGCCCGGTCCGCTGCACCGTCTCGCCCTGCAGGAGGTCACCCCGTTGCCCTGGAGAAAAATCGCGGCGCGGCATGGCAAGGCCTTCGCCAAGGCGGGCGAATTCGGGCTCGTCACAGGGGTTTCTTGCTCGGTCCACGGACCTCGAGGGCAGTGGACGTGGCGGCTCCGCGGCGGAGCGCCGCATTCTCGCAACACTGCCGGATTGCCAGCTCGTCGCGTGCGCCATTCACTACGCGGCGGCGCGCATTGCCCGGCGTGGCGTCGACCGGGTTGGGCCACCGCGAGAGCCCGACGGCGCTCGCAACCGGCTTCTCAGCGACCGCGAGAGCCAATGCTTGATCGAGTCGGCGCGCGGCAAGACGACTTCTGAAATCGGCCAGGCCCTGCAGATTTCCGAGCGCACCGTCGCGTTCCACCTCTCGAACGTGAGGCGCAAGCTCGGCGCCGCCAACTCCCGCCACGCCGTCACGAAGGCCTTCTCGCTCAAGCTGATCGCCGCGGGTTAGCAGCGCCAATACTGAGTTTCAGGAGCGAGATAGAGCTTCAAGACTAGGAGGCCCCTCGCGCGGCTTTCGCGTCCGCCCAATAGAGCCGCGCGGGGTTGTCCACCAGGATCCGTTTTCTGAGCCCCTCGTCCGGGACGACCTTCGCGAAGAAGTCGACCAGCTCGCCGTCGTTCGGCATGGTCTTCACGTTGGGATGAGGAAAGTCGGTTCCCCACAGCACGCGCTCCGGGGCCGACTCGACCAGCGCCGCCGCGAACGGCATTGCGTCGTGAAACGGCCTTCCAGCCGCTGACACGCGCTCCGGTCCGCTCAATTTCACCCAGGCGAGCTCGTAATTCATCAAATCGAGCAGCGTGCGAAAAGGCTTCTGATCGATACCGCGCTGCGCCTGGACGCGCCCCATGTGGTCGATCACGAACGGCACGCGCAAGCGGCTGAATATCTCTGAATGAGCCTCGATGTCTTCGGCGTCGAAATGGAGCACCACGTGCCAGGCGAGCGGCTCGATCATCGCGAGCGTGCGCTCGAACACGCGCAAATCCGGCGCGCCGCCTAGGTGCCGCACGAAATTGAAGCGCACGCCGCGAACCCCGCCCGCGTGCAGCGCCTCGAGCCCGCGCTCTGTCACATCGTCCCCGACCATCGCCACCCCGCGCCAGGCACCGCCCGGTTCGAACTTCCTCGACCAAGCGATCGCATCGAGCATCGCGCGGTTGTCCGTGCCGTGGCAGCTCGCCTGCACGAGCACCGCGCGCGAAAGGCCGAGATGCTCGTGCAGCGCACGCAACTTCTCCTTCGGGGCGTCGGGCGGGGTGTAGCGACGCTCGGTCGCGTAGGGAAACTTCGCTGCCGGGCCGAAGATGTGACAGTGCGCGTCGCATGCGCCCGGGGGCGGGACGTACGCCGGCTTAATCGGATTCGGATCCGGGCCGCTGATCGGCTTCGTCATCGGCCGTCCTACTGTTTCTCGATTTTCGCGCGCTCGATTACGGCCTTCCACTTTGCAATTTCGGAGACCAGCAGATCGCGCAATGCCTCCGGTGTCCCGCCACGCGCCTCCACACCAAGGTCCTGCAGGCGCTTGCGAACTTCCGGAGAACCCGTGGCGGCGTTGACTTCGCGATTGAGGCGGCCGATCAGCGCCTTCGGCGTTCTTGCAGGCGCCGCGACGCCGTTCCAAGAGGTTGCCTCGTAGCCGCGCACGCCGCTCTCGGCGACGGTAGGCACCTCCGGCAGGCCGGGAAAGCGTTTCTCGGAGGTCACGGCAAGCGCCTTCAGTCCCCCACCCTTGATCTGCGCAATCACCGGCGCCAGAATCTCGAACGCGGCCTGGATATCGCCACCCTTCACCGCGGTGATCACTGCAGGCGTCGCTTTGAACGGAACCACCTGCGCGTCGATTCCCGACAGCGATTTGAAGAGTTCCGCCGCCAGGTTCTGGGTGCTTCCTACATTGA
>VBCT01000053.1:0-2798 GCA_005882235.1 Betaproteobacteria bacterium | reverse complement strand
GAGCCGATCTTGGAAGCCGAGTCCACGACCAGGACCAGGTCGAAAAACCCTACCGTCGAGACCGGCGCAAAATCTTTGACGGTATCGTAGGGCAGAGACTTGAACAGAGACGCGCTTACCGCGTTGCCGTTGGTCATGAAGAGAAGCGTATAACCATCCGGCTCGGCTTTGGCAACCGCTTCGGACGCGACAATTCCCCCAGCGCTCGGGCGGTTCTCGACGATCACTTGCTGGCCCATCGACTCGCCCATTTTCTGCGAAAGGACACGGGCCGTGATGTCAGCCACCCCTCCCGCTGCAAACGGCACAAGGATCTTCACGGGGTGCGCGGGATAGCCCTGCGCTAAAACTCCGGACGCGGCCGCAACCCCGGCGACGCATAGGCATTGGAGGACACGATTGAGTCGTTTCACGGGACAGCGTGGGAGGATCGAGTTGGTCGAGTCCGCGGGATTCGAACTTGCGACCACCTGCACCATGCGCAGGTGGTTTCGCCCAAAAACAGTAGCTTACCCCGGAACCTCCCTAGAACCAATGCGGTGCGGGCCGCAATCGACCCCGAAGCGGCCGTTCAAGCGTAGACTTTTACTCGCAGGTACCTTGCAGCACTTTTCCACATGACCTCGGAGGCATTCATGCTCAGTTTCCCCCCCATGAAGCGCTGGCAGGGTTTCGCCTTGCTGCTGTTGACGATACAGGCTCCGGCGTTCGCGGAAGGAATTGATTTGCTGAATACCCGGAGTTTCCAGGGCGGGCCGATCAACAACGAGACCGTGAGTCAACTCAGGGTCAAGTGGGTCTACCAGACAGCACCCGACACGGGAACGGCAAGCAATGCCCAGGGCAGCATCTCGTCCACTCCGGCGGTCGACGGTCCGTATCTGTACTTCAATGACATGACCGGCTACCTGACGAAATTAGATCGCTTCACCGGGAAGCTGATCTGGAGAAAGAATTATGTGAACGATCTCTCGGTCCCGGGTTTTGTCGTCAAGGGCTCCCGCAACACACCGTATGTCAAGGGAGACCTGATCATTGTCGGCAGCAATATGGGGTTGGTCGACCGCCTTTGCCGGCTCACCCCGGGGGCCACGCCGAGTGCTCTGGGTTGCGCTTCGGGAGACGGGGCCATCGTTCTCGCGATCAATAAGCAAACCGGTCAAGTCGTCTGGAGAACGAAAGCCGATACGCATCCTTCATCGAAAATCACGGGATCGATCAGCGGGCACGACAATATGATCTTCGTGCCGGTCGGAAATTGGGAGGAAGATTGGGCCAGGGCCTATCCGAACATCTATGTCGATCCGGTCGACCCGGCCTCGCACTATCCGTGCTGCTCCGCGCGGGGAAGCTTGGTGGCCATGGATGTCAATACCGGGGAGATTCGCTGGAAGCGACATACCAACATCGGGGATGACCCCGATCATGAACTGACGCCAGCGCTGAGAGCGCTGCTGCAGCCCAAGGGATCGTTCGGCACTTCGACCTACGGGCATAACCCGACGGTCGATGCGGCCAGGCGCCAGGTCTATATCGCCACCGCCCAGACGACCACCGCGCCTCAAGTGGCCCAGGACTGCGAGCAGGCCAGGCGAAGGAGCGGCGATCCGAACGCGAACATCCCAGGCTTGCCTGCGGGCGTGAACTGCAACAACCTCAACGAGAAGCTGAAGATCTACGCGAATGCGATGCTCGCGGTCGACATGGATACGGGGCGCGTCAACTGGGTTCATTACGCGCATAAGTACGACGCCTGGAATCACGCGTGCGGCGCGCCGGACTTGTACGGCTGGGCGACTGTGGTCCCGGCGCTCTTTCCGGTGCCGATCGCGAATACCGCCAATTGCAGCCAGACTCCCATCGGGCCGGACATGGGATTCGGCCAGCAACCCAAGCTCGTGCGCAACGCCAACCTTGGCCGAGGGAAACGGGGCGACGTCGTGGTCGGCGGCAACAAGGACGGCAGGTTGTTCGGGCTCGATCCCGCTACGGGGAGAAAAATCTGGGAGACCAACGTGGAGCCCGGCGGCGTCTACGGCGGATTGCAGTTCGGGCTTGCTGCCGACGATGGCAAGGTCTTCTTTGGAACGACCAATTCGAGGAACATGGGCAGGGACGTCAGAACGCCCTACGTCCCGGTCACGACCTTCCTCGGCATCAACGGTTTTACAGCGCTCGGGTTGAAAACAGGTCCCTTCGTGAAGAGGGATGCGGCGCTGCCGTCCGAATACCCTGCTCCGGCAGATCAGAATCTGCCGTTCCCGGGTCCGAATCTGGTGTATGGGATCAACGACTACCCCAATGTCTATCCAGACCCCGACAACAGGGGCGGCCCTCCCAGCTTCATGAAAGGCCCCGCCAGCGGCCCGGTCGAGCCTTGGACGCTAGTGAATCCGCCATCCGATGTGGGTGCCGATGGACTCACGGTCTTCAACGATCATGGAAGACTCCAGACCATCGACGGCATGGTTCATGCCGTGGATGCCGGCTCCGGGGAGATCTTGTGGCAGCGGCCTGCGTACGATGGAATCAAGGGCACTCTGGGCAATGGGCAGGCCTTTGGGACACTGAGCGTCGGCAATGGAGTCGTGTTCATCGGCTATCAGGACGGCAAGGGAACCATGGTCGCCCTGGACGCCGAGTCTGGAAGGAAGCTCTTCGAGTTTCATAACCAGATCACGCTCGCCAACGGCTCCGTGATGCAGTCGGGCGCCGTCGAAGGCGGACCTCAGGTCGTTCGCAACATGGTCTATTGGGGTGTCGGCGCGGAGAGCGGAGGTTTGTTTACAAATGCGGCC
>VBCT01000052.1 GCA_005882235.1 Betaproteobacteria bacterium | reverse complement strand
CTTCTCGGTCTCGCGTGCGAGCACGCCGGTGTCGGCGCCGACCGCGACGAACAGGCCGCCGCAATCGAGCCAGCGGCGCGCGTCGGCTTCGACGCCGGTGAGGATTCCCGGCGCCTTGCCTGCCTTCCTGATGCGGCGGATGGCCTCGTCGATGACGGGCATCACCTTCGGATTGTTCGTCTCGCCCGGGTAGCCGAGCGAGGCATGGAGATCCGCGGGGCCGATAAATACGCCGTCCACGCCTTCCACCGCGGTGATTTTCTCGAGGTTGTCCAGGGCTTGCTGGGTCTCCACCTGCACCAGCACGCAGAGCTCCTCGTGGGCGCGTTTCGCGTAGTCCTTCACACGCGCGAAGCGCGTCGCTCGCGTGCCGCCGGCGACGCCGCGCACACCCGCGGGCGGATAGCGGGTGTACGCGACGGCGCTTTTTGCTTCTTCGGCGTTCTGTACGTAGGGAATCAGGATCGATTGCGCGCCGATGTCGAGAAAACGCTTGATCGTCACCATGTCGTTCCAGGGCACGCGGACCACGGGGTGAGTCGGATACGGTGCGGCCGCCTGCAATTGCCGCAGCACCGACTCGAGGTCGTTCGGCGAGTGCTCGGTGTCGAGCAGGATCCAGTCGAAGCCCGAGCCTGCGACGAGCTCGGTCGCGTAGTGGTGGGAGAGGCTGCACCACAGGCCGATCTGCCGCTTGCCCGCTTTCAGCGCGCGTTTGAAGCTGTTGACCGGAAGTTCCATCCTCACACCTTGTAGCCTTTCTCCCTGAGCGCCTTGTCGACCCAGCTGCGGTCCACCGTGCCGGCGCGGATCTGCTTCATCGAGCCCTCCTCCTTCGCGAGGATCGCCTTCGCCGAAGCGAGGATTTCCTGCGCGTGCTCCTGTGGAACGGCGACCAGGCCGTCGGCGTCGCCGACGATGATGTCGCCGGGATTGACCGGGATGCCGCCGATGGTGATGGGAACGTTGATCTCGCCCGGCCCGTTCTTGTAGGGGCCGCGGTGGGTGACGCCGCTCGCATACACGGGGAAGCTTCCTGCCTTCAGCTCGGCCGAATCGCGGATCGCGCCCCAGATCACCATGCCGCCTACGCCGCGCTGCTCCGCGCGCGCGGACATCAGCTCGCCGATCAGCGCGTGGTCGTTGAATCCGCCTCCGTCCACGACGATCACGTCACCCGGCTCGGCGGTGTCGATCGCCTTGTGGACGAGTAGGTTGTCGCCAGGCGCGGTGCGCACGGTGAAGGCCGGGCCGCAGAGCTTCGCGCCGTTGTGCATAGGCCGAAGCTGGGGCCCGCCCGCGTACAGCCGCTCCATGCTGTCGGAGAGATGGGGCGTCACCATTTTCGCGAGCTCGGCGACGAGCTTCTTCTCGGGACGCTTCGGGATGGGAAGGATGCGAAAGCCGACTGCAGTCATGAGCGGGGCTCCTATACGAACTGCACCGCGATCCCGCCCAAGGGCCCGAAGTCCCCGTGCAAGGTGTCGCCCTTGTTCGCGAACACGACGCGCGTAAACGACCCGGCGAGGACGAGGTGGCCGGCGTCGAGCGACACGCCCATCTGCCCGAGCTTGTTCGCGAGCCACGCCACGCCGAGCGCCGGATGTCCGAGCACGCCGGCGGCGAGGCCCGTCTCCTCGATCTCGGAGTTGCGGTACATGATGCCGCCGGCCCAGCGCAGGTCCATTTCCATCGGGCCGATCGGGCGGCCGCCGACGACGATTCCAGCCGCCGCGCCGTTGTCGGCGACGGTGTCGAAGATCTTGCGCGGGTTCACGATGCGCGCATCGACGATCTCCATCGCGGGTATCACATACTCGGTCGCGTGCAGCACGTCCGTGAGCCCGATTCCCGGGCCCTTCAGGGGTTTTCCGAGAATGAAGGCGAGCTCGACCTCGACGCGCGGGACGCAGTAGTTCGAGTGCGGCACTTTCGCGCCGTCGGCGATCATCATGGTGTCGAGCAGATGCCCGTAGTCGGGCTCGTTGATCTGCGAGGAGGCCTGCATCGCCTTCGAGGTGAGCCCGACCTTGTGACCGATGAGCCTCGCGCCCGCCTTGATCTTGTGCTGCGCCACCGCGCTCGAGATGGCGTAGGAATCCTCGATGGTGATGTGCGGATAGGTGACGGAGAGCTGCACCGCCTGCTTTTTCTCCTTTTCGGCGCTCAGCAGCGTCTCGACGCACTTCTTGCGTTCGGCTTCGGACAGCGGCATGGAAATCGTCTTTCTTTTTCGGGAATGCGGATTTTACACTGCCGAGGATTGCGCGACGCCGCCATGGAATCGGGGATGAAGCTAGGATAGCGGTTCTTCGCGCCCTGGAGGAGGTCATGGGGACGGATCTTCGGTCGGGCCTGCGGTTCGCGCCGCCGCGTGTCGAAATCGAGCGTCGCAGCGACGGCGCGATGATCCTGCGCTCGCCGCTGAAGTTGCGGGGGCATGCGCGTGCGGTCGGCGAGTGGCTCGAGCGCTGGGCCCGCGAGGCGCCGGACCGGACTTTCCTCGCCGAGCGCAGGGACGGCGCCTGGCGGAAGCTCAGCTACCGCGAGGCGCTCGCGCTCGCGCGCCGCGCCGCGCAGGGGCTGCTCGACAGAAGGCTCGATGCCTCGCGGCCGCTCGTGATCCTCTCCGACAACTCGATCGATCACGCGCTCCTCGCGCTCGGAGCGATGCACGTAGGGGTGCCGGTCGCCCCGGTCTCGCCCGCCTACTCGCTGATGTCGAAGGACTTCGCCAAGCTCAAGGCCATCTTCGGGCTGCTGCGTCCGGGGCTCGTGTGGACCTCCGATCCCGAGAAATTCGCGCCGGCGCTCGCGGCCGTCGGCGCGAACTCGACATCGATCGCCGAGCTGCTCGCCGCCGAAGCAACGGCCAGGGTCGAGGCGGCGTTCGAGCGCATCGGCCCGAGCACGGTCGCGAAAATCCTCTTCACTTCCGGCTCGACCGGAGTCCCGAAGGGCGTGATCAACACCCAGCGCATGCTCACCGTCAACCAGGAGCAGTACGCGCTCGTGTGGCCGTTCCTCGAGGACCGGCCGCAGGTGCTGGTCGACTGGCTGCCGTGGAACCACACCTTCGGCGGCAACAACAATTTCGGAATGATGCTCAGGAACGGCGGCACGCTCCATATCGACGCCGGCAAGCCCGCGCCCGGCCTGGTCGAGACGAGCGCGCGCAACCTCAAGGAGATTCCGCCGACGATCTATTTCAATGTGCCGCGCGGTTTCGACCTGCTCCTACCCTTCCTCGAGAAGGACGCCGAGCTGCGCGCGAACTTCTTTCGTAAGCTCGACCTCATGGTCTACGCAGGCGCAGCGCTGCCGCAGAACCTCTGGGAGCGCATGCAGCAGCTCGCGCTCGCCGAGCTCGGGCGCCGGATCCCGCTCATTTCTGCGTGGGGTTCGACGGAAACGGCGCCGATGGCGACGGGCGTGCACTATGCGGTCGACCGCGCCGGGATCATCGGCCTGCCGGTGCCCGGTTGCGAGATCAAGCTCGTTCCCGCCGGCGGCAAGCTCGAAGCGCGCGTGAAAGGCCCCAACGTCACACCCGGCTACTATGGACGCGACGACCTCACGAAGGCCGCGTTCGACGAGGAAGGCTACTACCGCATCGGCGACGCGCTGAAATTCGCCGATCCGAAGAAGCCCGAGCTGGGCTTCGCTTTCGACGGACGCATCGCCGAAGACTTCAAGCTTTCGACGGGCACCTGGGTGCACGTGGGGGCGACGCGCGTGAAACTGATCGCGGCGGGCGATCCCCTGATCCAGGACGCGGTGATCACCGGGCACGAGCGTAGCGAGGTCGGCGCGCTCGTGTTCCTGAACGCAGCAGCGGTCAAGGCGAAGGGACTGGACAGCGCCGGAGTGTGCGAGCAGCTGCGCGCCGCGATGAAAAAGCTCGCTTCCGAGACTGGCGCCGGCACCTCGACGCATCCGGTGCGCGCGCTCGTCATGGCCGAGCCGCCTTCGATCGACGCGAACGAGATCACGGACAAGGGCTACATCAACCAGCGCGCGGTGCTCGAACGGCGTGCCCTGCTGGTGGAAAAACTGCACGCCGAATCCCCTGCCTCCGAAGTCATCGTCGCCACCCCATAGAGGAGTCTATCCATGACCCGAGCCGTTTTTCTTGCATCGCTTGCTTTGGCTGGCGCCGTCGCCGGGCAGGAGCAGCCGCTCCGTATCGGCGTCTTGAACGACCAGTCGAGCGTGTACGCGGACTTCCAGGGCAAAGGCTCGGTGCTCGCCGCGCAGATGGCGGTCGAAGACTACGGAGGCAAAGCCGCGGGACGCAGGATCGAGGTGGTTTTCGCGGACCACCAGAACAAGCCCGACGTCGGCTCGGTCGTGGCGCGCAAGTGGCTCGATCAGGACGGCGTCGATCTCATCGTGGATGTTCCGAACTCGGCCGTCGCGCTCGCGGTGAACGAGATCGTGCGGCAGAAGAACAAGGTGCTGATCGGCTCGGGCGCGGGAAGCGCGGAGCTCACCGGATCGAGGTGCTCGCCCAACACCGTGCACTGGACCTACCACACCTGGTCGTACGGGCATTCGCTCGCCAGGGCCGTGGTTCAGCGCGGCGGCAAGACCTGGTTCTTCATCACCGCCGACTATGCCTTCGGCCACGACCTGGAGAGGCAGGCGACCGATCAGCTGGTGAAGGACGGAGGCAAGGTCCTGGGCGGCGTGCGAACGCCGATCGCGACGCCCGATTTTTCGTCCTTCCTGCTGGCCGCGCAATCTTCGGGAGCCCAAGTGGTCGCGCTGGCGGTCGCAGGCGGCGACACCACCAATTCGATGAAGCAGGCGGCGGAGTTCGGGCTGCCGGCCAGGCAAAGCATCGTGTCGCTGATCTTCGGCATCAACAACGTGCCCGCGCTGGGGCTCAGGGCTTCGCAGGGGGCGCTCACCGTGAACCCGTTCTACTGGGACATGAACGAGAGCACGCGCGCGTGGTCGCAGCGCTTCCGCAAGCGCGCGCACAACGGCGCGATGCCGAACGACATGCAGGCGGGAGTCTACTCGTCGGTGCTGCATTTCCTGAAGGCGGTCGACAAGGCGGGCGGCGCGGGCGACGGGAAAGCCGTGGTGGCCGCGATGAAAGCGACGACTACCGACGATCCGCTGTTCGGCAAAGGAAGGATCCGCGAGGACGGCCGCAAAATCCACCCGATGTATCTCCTGCAGGTGAAATCGCCCGAGGAGTCGAAGGGCGACTGGGACTATTTCAAGATCGTGGCTAGCATTCCGGCCGATCAGGCTTTCCGCCCGCTGAACGAGGGCAATTGCCCGCTGGTCGCGGGGAAATGATATAGCACCCCCGGGGTTCAGACCTCGACGACGAAGTCGAAGCTTCCCTCGCCGGCGCCTTTGCCGACCATGCGCATCTCCAGGTCCGGGCGGTAGAGGCCGTCGCGGCGATTGCCGGGCTCGTCCCGGAAGTAGAGCTGCGTGGTGAGAATGCGCTTTCCTGGCGCCTGCACTTTTACGTGGATGTGCCGCGTGCGCCCGGGGTATTCCGCGGGAACGATGGTTTGCAGGCGATAGCGCCCTTGAGCGTCGGTGAACTGGTGGCCGCGATAGCGAAAGCCAAGGGTGTCGTACTCGCCGTCCTCGTCCGCGTGCCAGAAATCGAGCAGCGCGTTCGCGACCGGTCTGCACTGCGCCGAGAGTACCTGCCCGGTCACGAGGAGTCTCGCGGCCTTGGACTGCGGTTCCACCAGCGAACCGCGGCGCGGTGTATTGGTTTTGAAAAACGGGCCTTCGGTCTGCGAAGACGTGAGGTCGCCGCAGGTCAGGGGGCGCGTTTGAGCAAAGGCCGGAAAGACCGGAAGCGCTGCCGCGGCGGCAAGGAGCCGGCGGCGGATCGTGGAGGTCATGGTTTCATCGCGATGTGCTAGTGGATTTCCGGCTCCGGCGTGGGCGCGGTGCCTTCGAGGAAATCGAAATCGCAGCCTTCGTTCGCCTGGCGTATGTGCTGCGAGAAAAGCGCGCCGTAGCCGCGCTCGAACCTGCGCGTCGGAGCTTTCCACGCGCGCTTGCGCTTCATCATCTCGGCGTCGTCGATCATGACCTGCAGGCGGCGGCGCGGCACGTCGAGCTCGATCGTGTCGCCCGTCTTCACCAGCGCGAGCGGTCCGCCGACCCAGGACTCGGGCGCCACGTGCAGCACGCAGCAGCCGTAGGCGGTTCCGCTCATTCGCGCGTCCGAAATCCGCACCATGTCGCGCACGCCCTGCTGCAGGAGCTTCTTCGGGATGGGCACCTCCCACTCCGGCATGCCGGGTGCGCCTATCGGTCCGGCGTTGCGGAGCACGATCACGGAATTCGCGTCGACTTCGAGCGCCGGGTCGTCGAGGCGCGCCTGCAGGTCTTCGTAATCCTCGAAGACGACCGCGCGGCCCTTGTGCTGCAGGAGGCGGGGCTCCGCGGCAGCCGGCTTGACGATGGCGCCGTCGGGCGCGAGGTTGCCGCGCAGCACGGCGAGCCCGCCCGAGGGAATCAGCGCCTTTTCGCGCGGCAGGATCACTTCGGGGTTGAAGATCTTCGCGCCTTCTAGGTTCTCGCCCAGCGTCCTGCCGCTCACCGTCTTCGCGTCCAGATCGAGCAGGTCGCGGATCGAGGCGAGCAGCGCGCGCAGGCCGCCCGCGTAGTAGAAATCCTCCATCAGGTACTTCCCCGACGGACGCAGATTTGCGATCACGGGAGTCTTGCGCGAGATCGCATCGAAGCGCTCGAGGTCGAGCGGAACGCCCGCGCGCCGCGCCATCGCGATCAAGTGGATGGCGGCGTTGGTGGAGCCGCCGCAGGCGAGCACGCAGGTCACGGCGTTGTCGAACGAGGAGGGCGTGAGGAGATTCTTGGGCGTTGCGTCTTCCCACACCATCTCGACCGCGCGCTTTCCGGTCGCGGTCGCCATCTTCGCGTGGTGGGAGTCGGCCGCGGGGATCGACGCCGCGCCGGGAAGCGCGAGGCCGAGAGCTTCGGCGGCCGAGGTCATGGTCGATGCCGTTCCCATCGTCATGCAGTGGCCGGGCGAGCGCGCGATGCCTTCCTCGATCTCCTCCCAGTCGTTCTCCGTGATCGTCCCGGCGCGCAGCTCGGCCCAGTACTTGCGCGAGTCGCTGCCCGAGCCGAGCACCTGCCCGTGCCAGTTGCCGCGCAGCATCGGCCCCGCGGGCAGGTAGATCATCGGCAGCCCCATCGAGAGCGCGCCCATCACGAGAGCGGGCGTCGTCTTGTCGCAGCCGCCCATGAGCACGCAGCCGTCGGCCGGATACGAGCGCAGCAATTCCTCCGTTTCCATCGCGAGGAAGTTGCGGTACATCATGGTGGAAGGTTTCTGGAACGGCTCGGCGAGAGCGATCGCGGGCATCTCGACCGGGAATCCGCCCGCCTGCCACACGCCGCGCTTCACTTCCTCCGCGCGCGTGCGGAAGTGCGCGTGGCAGGGATTGATGTCGCTCCAGGTGTTGATGATGGCGATCACGGGTTTCCCCGCGTAATCACTCTTGTCGTAGCCCATCTGCGCGGTGCGCGAACGGTGATCGAAGGTCTTGCGGTCGCCCGCGCCGTACCAGCGGTGGCTGCGCAGCTCTTCGGGGCGTTTTCTCGCGGGCATTCTGGCGGTCTTGATTTCGAGCTGCAATTCTACCCGGACAATTCGCGGGGCGCGTACTGCTTTTCGCCGGCAAACGCGATATCCTCCTTGCTCTCGCGGAGCGAATCTGCCGCGACCCGAGGAGGACCTGAAATGCAAGTCACGCGGTTCAAGAGGAAGGTTTTCGTTTTTGCGGCGCTCGCCGCGCTCGCTCTTCCGACCCTCGCTCAGGAATGGCCGAAGCAGCGTCCCGTGCAGTTCATCGTCGCCTTCGGCCCGGGGAGTACCACCGACATCGTCGCTCGCCTGGTCGCCCAGAAGCTCGGCGAATCTCTCGGGCAGTCCGTCGTGGTGGAAAACAAGCCCGGTGCCGGCGGCAACATCGGCGCACAGTTCGTCAAGCGCGCCGCGCCCGACGGCCACACGGTGCTCGTGATCAGCGTCGCCTACGCCGTGAACCCCAGCCTCTACGCCAACGCGGGCTACGATCCGCTGAAGGACTTCGCGCCGGTCATACTCGGACCCAGCACGCCCAACATCATCACGGTGCATCCCTCGGTGCAGGCGAACAACCTCAAGGAGCTGATCGCCCTCGCGAAGAAGGAGAAGCTCGCCTATGCATCGTCGGGCATCGGCACGACCACGCACCTCTCGATGGAGCGCATCAAGATCGCGACCGGCGTCGACATCACCCACGTGCCCTACCAGCCGGCACAGGCCGTGACCGCCGCCGTCGCGGGACAGACGCAGATCTCGAGCACCTCCATGCCGCCTGCGGTGCCGCAGATCAAGGCGGGGAAGCTCCGCCCCATCGCGGTGACGAGCGCGCAGCGCTCGGCCGCACTGCCCGAGGTGCCGACGGTGAACGAGCAGGGCTTCAAGGACTTCGACGACCTGACCTGGATCGGGTTCTTCCTGCCTGCGGGCACGCCCGCAGAGATCGTCAACCGCCTGAACGGCGAGATCAACCGCATCGTCGAGTTGCTCGAGGTGAAGGACAGGCTTTCGCAAAACGGCCTGACCTCCAAACGCAACAGCCCGGCGGAGTTCGCCGCCTTCATCCGCGAGGAAATCCCGAAGTGGGCGAAAGCGGTGAAGGACTCGGGCGCGAAGGCGGATTGAGCACCGGCATGATCGACAAGATCGTCTCCTCGGTCGAAGCCGCGCTCGCCGACGTGAGCGACGGCTCGACGATCCTCGTCGGCGGGTTCGGCGGGGCCGGCGTCCCCGAGGAGCTGATCGACGCGCTGATCGCGCAAGGAGCGAAAGACCTGACCATCGTCAACAATAACGCCGGCAACGGCGAAGTCGGCGTCGCGGCGCTCCTCAAGGCGGGGCGTGTGCGCAAGATCGTCTGCTCGTACCCGCGCCTGGCCGACGGCTACGTCTTCGAGGGCCTCTACCGCGCGGGCAAGATCGAGTTGGAGCTCGTGCCGCAGGGAACGCTTTCCGAGCGCATGCGCGCCGCGGGCGCCGGAATCGGCGCGTTCTACACGCCCACCGGTTACGGCACCGATCTCGCGAAAGGCAAGGAAACGCGGGTGATCGACGGCGAGGGCCAGGTGCTCGAATACCCGCTCCGCGGCGATGTGGCGCTCGTCAAGGCGGAAAAGGGCGACCGCTGGGGAAATCTCGTATACAGGAAGAGCGCGCGAAACTTCGGACCGACTATGGCGAGCGCGGCGAAGTGCACCATCGCCCAGGTCTACGAGACCGTTGCGCTCGGCGCGCTCGATCCCGAGTGCATCGTCACGCCGGGGATTTTCGTGACGCGCGTGGTGAAGGTGCCGCGCAAGCCACAGCGGCTCGACGCCGAGAAGGCGGCATGAGCTACGCGAAACTCACGCGCGAGCAGATCGCCGCGCGCATCGCGAACGACATCCCCGAAGGGGCATACGTCAACTTGGGCATCGGCATGCCGACGCTGGTCGGGAACCACCTGCCGAAGGACCGCGAGATTTTCCTGCACAGCGAGAACGGCATACTGGGAATGGGGCCTGCGCCCGCGCCCG
>VBCT01000286.1 GCA_005882235.1 Betaproteobacteria bacterium | reverse complement strand
GACGCGCGGCATTCGGGATTCGTGAATGCCCAGTTCGATCCTGCCCTGTTCACCCAGATATGGTCCTGGTCTCGCCCAGCGGGAGATCCGGAGCCGATTGGCGGCATCAATTCCGTGGCCACAACTGCGGGCAAAGTAATCGTAACTAAAGATGTCTACTTTGGCCAAGGCGCCGTATACGCGCTGAACGAGGCAGACGGTACCTTGAACTGGACATACGCTTTCGGCTCAATGGCATCGGAGGGACCTCCCGCGGTTGCGAACGGAAATGTTTTCGTGCCCACCACAGATCCCGGGGAGCGCTGCGTTGTCTGGGCCATCGATGCAACACTCGGAACATACCAATTCAAGATGCCATCAGATTGTCAGTGGTCGAACTTCTTCGCGCCTACCGCGCTTGACGGATCGGTGTTGCAGGCAGCTCAATACGGATCCGTTTCTCGGGCGGGCTGCAATGGGAGGTACCGGCCGGCGCGTACGACCAAACGACGCCTGCCGCCGATGCGCAGTATGCATATCAGTACGGAATCGGCGGAAGCCCAGCGCTCAAGGTGTTCGACAGGATGAGTGGCGCAACGGTAGCGTCGATCGCCGACCCTTTCGCGTCCGCGTCATCCTACTCGATGTTTTCTGCCCCGATGCTGGGCGCTACCGGTGATGCCATCGTCTTCAGCGGCGGTGGATTCAGTGGGAGGGCCGCCAGCAGCAGCGAGCAATACGACAGCCGTCCTCTTGTGAGTTACAACATTGCCGGGAAGACCATTGCCTGGAGATCGGCCAACGCCTACCTGACTCACCCGGCCGTCGCCAACGGCGTCATCTACGCCGCTCGCAATGCGCCACCTGCTCTGGATGCGCTGAGCGAGGCAGACGGTCATATTCTCTGGTCATGGACACCACCGGCTGGCAACACATCGTTCCACCGCAACACGGTGGTGACGAATAACCTCGTGTTTGTAAGTATGCAGCAATGGTGTTCGCATTCAGGTCACATCACATTCCCCAACGTCAGAGAATTTGGTGGGCCGTGGCTCTCTTCTTTTTTAACATGTTTGCGTTGCCCGTCTTTTGGTATGTTTTGTTTATCCGGATTGGAGGCGCCTTATCCAGAGCACCATCAGCGCCGTGTGCCTCGTCTTGATTTCGCTCAGCGTCCCGCAACGCCCAGCAGCCTCAGCATCAGCGCCTTCTGCACGTGAAGGCGGTTCTCAGCTTCATCGATCGCCACGTTACCCGGACTGTCCAGGACGCCATCGCTTGCCTCGACATTGCGGCGCACGGGCAGGCAGTGGCTGAATATCGCATTGTTGGTCAGCGCCATCTTCTTTTCGTCGACGATAAAGCGTCCGTACGCCCTCGACAGTTCCCATTCCCTTTCCGGAACGCCGTAATACGGCAGCGATCCCCAGCTGTTCGCATAGACCACGTCCGCATCCGCGTAGCCCTCGCTGACTTCGTGGGTGACGACCAGGCGCCCTCCGCTGGACGCGGCGTTCTCATGCGCCACCTTCATGAAGCGCTCGTCGAGGACGTAGTCGGGATTTGGACAAAGCAGGCTCACATTCATCCCGTACTTCGTGGCGATCATCGTTACGGAGTTGGCCACCGCGGTGCTCAAGGGCTGCGGGTTCCACGTCCATGTCAAACACAACTTCCTTCCCTTCAGCCGGCCCAGCCGCTGCTGGAGCGTCATGGCCAGCGCCAATTCCTGGCACGGGTGAATGATCGTCTCCATGTTGATGACGGGAACCCGGGAATACCGGGCGAGCGCCTTGATGAGCGGGTCTTCGCGGTCATACTGCCAATTCTTGAAACCGGGGAATGCGCGCATCGCGATGAGGTCGCAGTAGCGTGACAGCACCTCGGCGACTTCGACGATGTGCTCTTCGGCCTTGCCGTCCATGACCTTTCCCGAATCGAACTCGATCCCCCACACGCCGTTGCCGGGTTCCAGGACGATCGCCGTGGCACCCAGCTGAGCTGCGCCGATCTGAAACGAGGCCCGGGTGCGCAGCGAAGGATTCAGAAACAGCAGCGCTATGGTCCTGCCTTGCAGGAGAGGCTGCATGGGCCTGGATTTGAGGCCGGCCGCCTCATCGAGGAGCGCCTGCAATTCCTCGACGGCCCAATCCTGGGTATTGATGAAGTGTCGCATTGCAGCGCTGAGAGACCTTCGAAACCCGCGGCGCGCATGCGCCCGCCGCGGCCGTTCTAGATCTGCGCCAGCATCGTTTCCGCGCCGCTCACTTCGTACTTGCCCGCCGCCTCGATGTTCAGCTTCTTCACCACGCCGTTCTCGACCAGCATCGAATAGCGCTGCGAGCGCACGCCCATGTTGCGCGCGGTGAGGTCGAGCGAGAGGCCGAGCTTCTTGGTCCATTCGCCGCTGCCGTCGCCGAGCATGCGGACCTTGCCGCCCGCCTTCTGGTCGCGGCCCCAGGCGGCCATCACGAAGGCGTCGTTCGTCGCCACGCACCAGATCTCGTCCACGCCTTTCGCCTTGAGCTGGCTGTAGTTCTTCACGTAGCTCGGAACGTGCTTCGCCGAGCAGGTCGGCGTGTAGGCGCCCGGCACCGCGAAGATCGCGATCTTCCTGCCTTTGACCGCCTCGGCGACGCTGATGTCCTTGGGGTTGATCGGGCATCCCGCGGCCGCATCGTATTCGGTGGATTCGGAAAGCTTGCCGTCGGGAAGCGTATCGCCGACTTTAATGGTCATTTCAGGTCTCCGCAGTCTCGAGTTTTTAGGAGCGGCTAGCATCGCGCAGTTGCGCGGCAAAGTCAAAATGCTTGCCGGTTCAACGGCGGCTGGCTATATTCCCGGCCATGCAGACAGCCGCAGAAGCGCTACAGGATCACCGCCTCACGCTCGCCGAGGTGCTCCAGGCCCTCGTCGCCGAAGGCCTCGTTCCCAGGGCTGACGCAGACAAGCTCATCGCAGATCGCAGGCTGCACCGCGGCGATCACCACCCGCTCGTCGTGATCGCCGACCAGAAGTGGCGCTCCCTCAAGCCTCCGCAGAAAGTCCTCTTCCTCGAGTGGCTCACCGAGTGGCTCGCCCGCCAGACCGGGATGGACTACTTCCACATCGATCCGCTCAAGATCAATTTCTCCGCGGTCACCGAGGTGATGTCCAGCCACTACGCGGCGCGCTTCAGGATTCTCCCGGTCGCCGTCAACACGCGCGAAGTGGTGATCGCGACCAGCGAGCCCTACGTCAAGGACTGGGAAAAGGAGTTGAAGCAGATACTGCGGCTGGAGATCCGCCGCGTGATCGCCAATCCCCTGGACATCAGCCGCTACCAGGTCGAGTTCTACAACCTGGCGAAATCGGTGAAAGGCGCGACCCAGAAGGGCGAGCAGCGCAGCGGCATCGGCAATTTCGAGCAGCTGGTCGAGATCGGCAAGACGAACCAGCAGCTCGACGCGAACGACCAGCACATCGTCCACGTCGTCGACTGGCTGTGGCAGTACGCGTTCGATCAGCGCGCGAGCGACATCCACATGGAGCCGCGGCGCGACGCGGGCGAGGTGCGTTTCCGCATCGACGGCGTGCTGCACCCGGTGTACCAGATTCCGATGGCCGTGATGTCAGCGATGACCTCGCGCATCAAGATCCTCGGGCGCATGGACGTGGTGGAGAAGCGCCGGCCGCAGGACGGCCGCATCAAGACGCGCACCGCCGACGGCGAGGACGTGGAGCTGCGCCTTTCCACGCTGCCGACCGCTTTCGGCGAGAAGCTCGTGATGCGGGTTTTCGACCCGGAGGTGATCGTCAAGGATTTCGCCGAGCTCGGCTTCTCCGAGGACGACAAGACCCGCTGGAAGCAGATGACCGGCCAGCCGAACGGCATCGTCCTGGTGACGGGCCCGACCGGCTCGGGCAAGACCACCACGCTCTATTCGACCCTGAAGACGCTCGCCACGCCCGAGGTGAACGTCTGCACGATCGAGGACCCGATCGAGATGATCGAGCCCGCCTTCAACCAGATGCAGGTGCAGCAGTCGATCGAGCTCGGCTTCGC
>VBCT01000285.1 GCA_005882235.1 Betaproteobacteria bacterium | reverse complement strand
CTCGCACCTGAAGATGCCCGCGAGCCCGTTCAGAGTAAAACGATTCGAATTGTAGATCCGCCCAGGCGGCAGGGGATCTCCCGGCATGACGAGCTCGTCGCCGGTAAAAAACAACCCGAGGCGCACGCGGCGGCGGACAGGGAGCAATGCGATGCCGACCGACGCGGCGAGCCCGGTGTCCTGCGGGCGCAGGCGCAGTCCCGCAGGAAGCACCTCCACGCCCGCGCGGATATCGCTGCCCGTGAGCCTGATCCACTCGCCGCGCGCCGGAACCTTCTTCACCACCACTTCGTCGCCTTCCTGCGCGCAATGCTCCTGCATCACGATGGCGTCGGCGCCCGCGGGAATCGGCGCGCCGGTGAAAATGCGTGCCGCGGTCCCGGGAGCGAGCGGCTTGCCCGTCGAGCCGGCCGGGATTTTCTGGGAAACCTTGAGCCGGGGTTCGGGCCCTTTCAGATCGGCGAGGCGCACCGCATACCCGTCCATGGCGCTGTTGTCCATGGGCGGCACGTTCATCGTCGAGCGCTGCGCGGCAGCGAGCACCCGGCCCGTCGCCGAAAGGGTCGGGACCGTCTCGGTTTCGGCGACCGGGCGTGCACCGGCGAGAAGTTGTTCGAGCGCTTCGTCGACGTTGAGCAGGCCTTTGTTCATTTGAATTCATTGAACCTCAGAATGAAATCGCCGATGCCTGCGTAATCGTCGAGATCGAAGCGGGGCAGCTTCGTTTCAAGCGGCGCATCCGCAGCGATCGCGACGATGTGCGCATCCCCCGGATGCAGCAAGGACTTGCCGTTGTCCTTGCGCCAGATCTCGAGCTTCGGCAGAGGATGATGCTTGTGGCCTTCGACGAGCAGGAGGTCGCAGGGCGAAATGCGCTCGATCTGGTCCTCGAGGGAAGGCTCCGGCTCGCCGCGCAACTCGTGCATGATGACCCAGCGCCTGTCGGAAACGACCATGACCTCGCTGCAGCCGGCTTGGCGGTGGCGGTAAGAATCCTTGCCCGGTTGGTCGACGTCGAAGCTGTGATGGGCGTGCTTGATCATCGATACCCTGAGGCCCCGCTTGACGAAGCGCGGGATGAGCTGCTCGATCAAGGTGGTCTTGCCGCTTCCCGACCATCCGGCAAATCCGAATATCTTCATTCCGAGCCCGGGCGGTGCCGGCGAAAAGCGCCATTCTATCAGGGCGTCATTCCCATGCGGATATAGCGAGCGGGACTGCTCACTTCGCGTTCGGAAAGAACAGCTGTTTCCCGCCGATCTTGTACTCGGCGATCGTCTTCTGTCCCTCGGGCGAGATGACCCAAGCGACGAACGCCTGGCCGAGATCGGTTTTCACATTGGGATGCTTGGCAGGATTCACCAGCATCACCCCGTACTGGTTGAACAAGCGCTTGTCGCCTTCGACCGCGATGGCGAGCTCGCCCCTGTTCTTGAACGAGATCCAGGTGCCACGGTCGGCGAGAATGTAGGCGTTCATCGCCGCAGCCGTGTTGAGCGCCGGGCCCATTCCCTGGCCGGTATCGCGGTACCACGGCCGCTTCTCGGTGGCGATATCGATTCCGGCCAACTTCCAGAGATCGAGCTCGGCGATGTGCGTGCCGCTTCGGTCACCGCGAGAGACGAACGGCGCGCTCGCCGCCTTGATCTTCTTCAGAGCGTCGAGGATGTCCCTGCCGCCCGAGATTTTCGCCGGATCCGCTCTCGGGCCGATCAGGACAAAATCGTTGTACATGACGTCGAAGCGCCTGACTCCATGGCCTTCGGCGAGGAATTTCTCCTCCGCCGATCGGGCGTGCACGAAGACCACGTCGGCATCGCCGCGGCGCCCGAGGTCCAAAGCCTGGCCGGAGCCAAGCGCGACCACGCGCACCTGGATGCCGGTCTTCTTCTGGAAAATCGGCAGTAGGTAGCCGAACAATCCCGACTGCTCTGTCGAGGTGGTCGAGGCGACGACGATGAATTTTTCCTGCGCGAGCGCGGGCAAGGCTGCGAGCAGCGCAACTGACAGCAGTAGCCTCCGGCTCATGTCCAAGGCAGTTCGCCTTTTATGAACGCGTCGGCCTGCGCGGACTGCGGTTTTGAAAAGAATTGCCCGACCGGCGCGCGCTCGACGAGTCGCCCTTGATTGAGGAACAGGATTTCGTCGCCCAGGCGGCGCGCCTGGCCGAGGTTGTGCGTCGCCATCACCACCTTCGTGCCCGCCGCGTCGAAAGCCTTGATCACGGATTCGATCTCGCGCGTTGCGCTCGGATCGAGGCTGGCAGTGGGCTCGTCGAGGAACAGCACCTCCGGGTGCAGCGCCCAGGCCCGCGCGAGCGCGAGCCGCTGCTGCTCGCCGCCTGAGAGCACGCGAGCCGACCGGCGCGCGAGGTGCGAAAGCCCGACGCTTTCGAGCGATTCGCGCACCAGTACTCCGCGCTTGGGTTCCTGGATTCCGGCGAGCTTCAGCGCGTAGGCGACGTTGGCGTAGGCGGAGCGGCGCAGCATGACCGGACGCTGGAACACCATCGCCTGCTTCCTCGGAGCACCCAGGCGCTCGGGCGCATTCCCGTGCATGAGACGCATCAGCACGCTTTTTCCGGCGCCGTTCGCCCCCAGGATGATGGTGCTCGGCCCCGTCTCGATTTCGAGCGACACTCGGTCGATAATGGTTCGCCCGCCGGCGGCGAACGACACCTCGGCAAGACGCAGCGGAAGGATAGCGCCGTTGCTCATCCGTAGCGCCGTTGCGCGAGTTCCTTGGTCAGATACGCCGCCGCGTTTACCGCGATGACGATCGCGATCAAGATCATTCCCAATCCAAGCGCAAGCGGCACATCGCCCTTGCTCGTTTCCAG
>VBCT01000291.1 GCA_005882235.1 Betaproteobacteria bacterium | reverse complement strand
GACGTCGGCAGCCATCTGCGTCGCGAGCTCGCGGGGCGCTACGCCCTGCACCTCTCCGACATCCGCCCGATCAGGAACCTCGCGAGGGGCGAGGAATTCATCCGGGGCGACTGCGCAAACCTGCGGGACATGCTGCGCGTGACGAAGGGCGTCGACGCGGTCGTGCACCTGGGCGGCTTCTCCGTCGAAGGCGCGTGGGAGGTGATCCTGCGCGCGAACATCATCGGCACCTACAATGCGTTCGAGGCCGCGCGGCGGAACGCCGTGCGCCGCTTCGTGTTCGCGACCAGCAACCACGCCGTCGGCTTCTACCGCCGCGACGAAACCATCGATCACCGCGCCGCCCCGAAGCCGGACAGCCGCTACGGCGTGTCGAAGGCGTTCGGCGAGGCGCTCGGCAGCCTCTACGCCGACAAGTACGGAATGGAAGTGGTCTGCATGCGCATCGGCAACGTCAATCCGCGGCCGATGGACAAGAGGCGGCTCTCGATCTGGCTTTCGCCGCGCGATCTCGCGCAGCTCGTTTCGATCGCGATCGACCGCCCCGGCATCCGCTTCGAGATCGTGTACGGGATCTCCGGCAACAAGCGCCGCTGGTACGACAACTCGAACGCCGAGCGGCTCGGCTATCGTCCGCAGGACGACAGCGAATCCTACGCCGAGGAGATCCTCGGGAACGAGAAGCCCGGCGCGGACCCGCGCACCGAGCTCTACCAGGGCGGAACCTTCGTCCTCGCCGAAGAGGGCGGCGATCCGACGCGGGCGCCGGTGAAGGCGCAGGGTCCGAAGGCGCGCGCCGCGAAGAAGAAGAGGAAAGGCAAATGAGTCTCGCAGCACGCCCGCGCCTCGCAGCGCCGCCGGCGACGTCGGCAGCCATCTGCGCCGCGAGCTCGCGGGGCGCTACGCGCTGCGCCTGTCCGACATCCGCCCGATCAAGAACCTCGCGAAAGGCGAGGAATTCATCCGGGGAGACTGCGCGAACCTGCGCGACATGCTGCGCGTGACCCAGGGCGTCGACGCGGTCGTGCACCTCGGCGGCTTCTCCGTCGAAGGCTCCTGGGAGGTGATCCTGCGCGCGAACATCATCGGCACCTACAACGCGTTCGAGGCCGCGCGGCGGAACGGCGCGCGCCGCATCGTGTTCGCGACCAGCAACCACGCGGTCGGGTTCTACCGCCGCGACGAAACCATCGATCACCGCGCCGCCCCGAGGCCGGACAGCCGCTACGGCGTGTCGAAGGCGTTCGGCGAGGCGCTCGGCAGCCTCTACGCCGACAAGTACGGAATGGAAGTGGTGTGCCTACGCATCGGCAACGTCAATCCGCGGCCGATGGACAAGAGGCGGCTCTCGATCTGGCTCTCGCCGCGCGATCTCGCGCAGCTCGTGTCGCTCGCGATCGATCGCTCCGTCATCCGCTTCGAGATCGTGTACGGGATCTCCGGCAACAAGCGCCGCTGGTACGACAACTCGAACGCCGAGCGTCTCGGCTACCGTCCGCAGGACGACAGCGAATCCTACGCGGAGGAGGTCCTCGGGAACGAGAAGCCCGGTGCGGATCCGCGCACCGAGCTCTACCAGGGCGGGACCTTCGTCCTCGCCGAGGAGGGCGGCGATCCGACGCGGGCGCCGGTGAAGGCGCAGGGCCCGAAAGCGCGCGCCGCGAAGAAGAAAAGGAAAGGCAAATGAGCGCAGCAACGAGTCCGCGCCTCGAGGCGCCGCCGCATTCCTGCGACACGCACATGCACGTCTACGATCCGCGTTTTCCGCAGGCGCAGGGCGGGCCGAAGCCGCCCGGGAACTTTCCGGTCGAGGCGTACCGGCGGATGCAGGCCCGGCTCGGCGTATCGCGAGTGGTGATCGTGCAGCCGAACGCCTACCAGGACGACAACCGCTGCACCGTCGATGCGATCGCGCAGCTCGGGGCGGACGCGAAGGGCGTGGGCGTGGTGAAGCCCTCGGTCACCGACGCGCAGCTCGACGCGCTCACCCGCGGCGGCATCCGCGGAATACGCTTCATGACGCTTCCCGGCGGCGCGCTCGGCTGGGACGTGATGGACGGGCTCGCCGCGCGGGTGCATGCCTTCGGCTGGCACGCGGTGGTGCAGCTCGACGGCCGCACGCTCCCCGAGCGCGAGGCGCAGATCCTGCGCCTCCCCGGGCGCTTCATCATCGACCACGTCGGAAAATTCCTCGACCCCGTGCCGCCGCAGCATCCCGCGTTCAAGTCGCTGCTCAAGCTCGTCGACTCGGGCCGCTGCTGGG
>VBCT01000246.1 GCA_005882235.1 Betaproteobacteria bacterium | reverse complement strand
GAATGGAGAGAAATGTTGCGGAATTGCACATTGAGCTTCGAGTTCATGCTACTCCGATGGTGCCCGGGGCAGGGGTCGAACCTGCATGACGGAATTACCCGTCGAGGGATTTTAAGTCCCTTGTGTCTACCAGTTTCACCACCCGGGCTAGAGGCGGGGATTGTGTCAGAAAGAAACTGGGAGCGGTGGCCCCGTAGTACGGCTGGAGGCGGGGGTCGGAATCGAACCGGCGTCCACGGCTTTGCAGGCCGCTGCATGACCACTCTGCCACCCCGCCGCGTGCTTGAGACTGGGAACAACGAAGGATTTCGAAAACAGGCTGTTCCTTGGAGGATTCTGGAGCGGGAGAGGAGTCTCGAACTCCCGACCTTAACCTTGGCAAGGTTACGCTCTACCAACTGAGCTACTCCCGCGGGCAAGGCGGAATCTTACGGGCCGCTCCCCCTGCGGTCAAGCCGGCGGCGATCTCCGTCAGCGCGCGGCGCCAGGGCGAGTTTCAGATAGTAGAACATCGACACCAGAGTCAGTATCGCGGCGATATAGATGAGCCAGGTGCCGACGCGCTGCGGACTGAGCATTCCGATCCGCTCGTGATAGAGCAAAAGGGGCACGGCGATCATCTGGGAGATCGTCTTTATCTTGCCGAGGAAGTTCACCGCGACGCTTTTCGACTGGCCGATCTTCGCCATCCATTCGCGCATCGCCGAAACGGCGATCTCCCGGCCGATGATGACCACGGCGATGATCGCGTCCACGCGCTGAAGCCAGACCAGCACGATCAGCGCCGCGGCGATCATCAGCTTGTCGGCGACCGGGTCGAGGAACGCGCCGAACGCCGACGTCTGGTTCAGGCGCCTCGCGAGATAACCATCGAGCCAGTCCGTGATCGCGGCCGCGATGAACAAGGAGGTCGCAAGCAGGTTTTGGTGCCAGCTCGAGAGCCACACTTCGGGGACATAGAAAACCCCGATCACCAGCGGGATCGTCAGGATGCGGAGCCAAGTGAGAAGGATCGGGACGTTAAGCGGCATGGAGCCCCTGATATATTTTTTCCGCGAGCTTGCGGCTGATCCCCTCGACCTGCGTCAGGTCCTCGACGCTCGCGCCCATGACGCCCTTCAGCCCGCCGAACCGCGTGAGCAACTGTTTGCGGCGTTTGGCGCCGATCCCCGCGATTCCCTCCAGCGTCGAAGTGGTGCGCCGCTTGGAGCGTCGCGCCCGGTGCCCGGCGATGGCGAAACGGTGTGCCTCGTCGCGAATCCTCTGGATCAGGTGCAATCCGGGGTGATCGGGGGCAAGCGTCACCGCGCGCTCGCCTGCCCACAGCTCTTCGAGCCCGGGCTTCCTCTCCGGGCCCTTGGCGATGCCCACGAGCGCAATGTCGGAGAGCCCGGCGTCCGCGAGTGCTTCTCTCGCCGCGCTCACCTGTCCCTTGCCGCCGTCGATGAAAATCAGGTCGGGCGCGACGCCCTCCCCGCCGGCTATCCTTCCGTAGCGGCGCGAAAGCGCCTGTGAGAGAGCGCCGTAGTCGTCGCCCGGCTGCACGCCTTCGATGTTGTAGCGACGGTATTCGCCCCGACACATGTCCATGCGATCGTACACCACGCAGGCCGCCACCGTGGCCTCGCCCATCGTGTGGCTCACGTCGAAGCATTCGATGCGCTGCACGGTGTCGGGCAGGCCGAGCGCCTCGCGCAGCGCCGCGAGCCGCGTTTCCTGAGTGCTGTGCTCGGTGAGCTTCGACTTCAAGGCCTGAAGCGCGTTTTGCCGGGCCATCTCGAGCCAGGCGCGGCGCTCGGCGGTTGGGCGCGTGTAGATACGCACGCTGCGCTTCGCGTGTTCGCTGAGTGTTGCCTCGAGCTCCTGGACGTCCAGCTCTTCGCCGACGACCAGCGCCGCCGGTATCGGCCGCTCCAGGTAGTGCTGCGCGATGAACGCCGCGAGCACTTCCTTCGCGTCGCGTTCCTCCGCATTCTGCGGAAAGAGGCTGCGGTCCCCGAGCTGCCTGCCGCCGCGCACCATCATCAGGTTGACGCAAACGAAGCCGTGCTCCAGGGCGACCGCGATGATATCCACATCGACGTCCGCGCCGGTGTCGGCGTACTGGCGCTGGCTGACCTTGACGAGGGACTGGATCTGGTCGCGGTAGATCGCCGCCTCCTCGTAGCGCCGCGCGTCGGAAGCCTGCTGCATGCGGGCCTCGAGGCGTTTGAGCGCGGTGTCGCTGCGGCCCTCGAGGTAGAGTTGCGCGCTCTTGACGTCTTCCGCGTAAGCCGCGGCAGCGATGTGTCCCACGCAAGGCGCCGTGCAGCGCCTGATCTGGTAGAGCAGGCAGGGCCGCGAGCGGTTCTGGAAGACCGAGTCCTCGCAGGTGCGCAGCCGAAACACCCTCTGCAGCAGCTGGATGCTCTCGCGCACCGCGCCCGCGTGCGGAAACGGGCCGAAGTAATGGTGCGCCTTGTCCATCGCCCCGCGGTGAAAGCCGAGACGCGGGAATTCCCCGCCGCTCACCATGAGGTAGGGGTAGGACTTGTCGTCGCGGAACAGAATATTGTAGCGCGGCGCGAGCGACTTGATGAGATTGTTCTCGAGGATCAGCGCCTCCGCTTCGGAGCGAGTGACCGTGATCTCGACCGCCGCGACCTGCGTCAGCATCTTGGCAGTGCGCGGTCCGTGCTGGGTTTTCTGAAAATAGGACGAGACGCGCTTTTTCAGGTCGCCCGCCTTGCCGACGTAGAGCGCCTCGCCTTCCGCTCCGATCATGCGGTACACGCCCGGCAAACCCGGCAAGATGGCGAGCAGGGCATGCGCGTCGAAGGCTGCCGTGACCGGAGAACTCCGGTTCTCTTCGGCTCGGAGCGCTTTGCTTGGGGAAGTCATCGGGCACCGCGGAGGAAAGTCGCGATATCGCGACCACCGCGTCGAACATCTCCGCGGTGAGCCGCTTCGTCTGCGTATTATAGCGGCTGCAGTGATAGCTATCGAAGAGCCGCGCTGCGGGCGAAGCCGCAGGCAGCTCGTGAACGGCGCGGTGCGCGAAGCGATGCCGCCCGGGGGCGAGCTCGAAGGCCATCAACACCGCGCGGTGGGCGATCGCGCCGAGCGCGAGGATCGCACGCGGCCGCGCGGTGGCGATCTCCTCGGCAAGATACCGGTTGCAGCGGCGCACTTCGTCGGGCAGCGGCCTGTTCTGCGGCGGAAGGCACTTCACCGCGTTCGTGACGCGGCAACCGATGAGAGAGAGGCCGTCCCGCGGATCGGGCGAGCCCTCGTGGCTCGCGAAGCCGTATCGATGCAGGGTCCGGTAGAGCAGGACGCCGGCGTGGTCACCGGTGAAAGGCCGGCCGGTGCGGTTCGCCCCATGGAGCCCCGGAGCGAGGCCCACCACCAGCAAAGCCGCGCGTTCGGGACCGAAAGGCGCGACGGGGCGCGCGTGGTAGCCGGGATGCTCCTGCCTGACCCGATCGAGGTGTCCGGCCAGGCGCGGACAGTCGCGGCAGGCGGGATCGTATCCGGATTGCAATTTCGACTTCGTCACCGGAGTGTTATAGAATGCCGCGCCCTGCTTCCAACGCGTCCTAACCATGGCCAAGGTTCTCGCTACCGAAATCCGCATCGGTCATCTGCTCGAATGGGAAAAGCGGATCTGGCGCGTGATCAAATGCTACCACGTGCACGTCGGCGGTCGCGGCGGGGCCTTCATGCAGGTCGAGATGAAGGACATCGAAAGCGGCACCAAGACCAACCAGCGGATCCGCACCGAGGACAAGGTCGAACGCGCCTTCGTCGATCCGCGCGAGATGCAGTACCTCTACAACGATGGCACCGGCTACGTTTTCATGGACAAGGAGAATTACGAACAGCTGACCTTGTCGGATGAAATGCTCGAGGGACAGACCGGCTACCTACTGCCCAATACCGACGTGCAAGTGGTGTTCTACAACGACAAGCCGATCGGAGTCGAGCTGCCGCCTTCGGTCGTGCTCACCGTAACCGAGACCGATCCCAACATCCGAAACGCCACGGTGACCACTTCGTTCAAGCCCGCCAAGACCGAGACCGGCCTCATCGTCCAGGTCCCGCCCTTCGTCAACTCCGGCGAGAAAATAAAAGTCAATACGAACGACGGGGCGTATATCGAGCGGGTGTAGCGGTCTTCGCTAGCGGGCCGGTCCGCTACTGCCTTTTTGCAGAAAACCGCGGAGGGCTTGCAGGGCTCCTATCACAAATACGAGCGTTGCCAGATAAATCGGACCCAGATGACTCACCCAGTCATAGGTAAAGTGACCGAAGTAATGCATCGGCAGAGCAACGGCCAAGCCCGCCACGGGGGAAACCATGGCCGCCCACCACGCCCACCATTCTCCTTTGCGGACTCCCCACCATGAGAGAGCTGCAACCGCTATGCCTGTAGCGGCAATAAACCCCGCGGTCGCGATGTGCAGATGATTAATGTAGTACATCACCGCGGGGTTAAGGGCATTGAGTTGCTCTTTGGTTACGCCATTCAAGGTCTCTACACCGAGCTCAAAACCAGTACCGGTAAAACTGCGGATAAAAAAGACCACGGCGTACCCAATAAAAGCCAGCCCAGCGATTAACATCAGGGTAGAACCAGTGCGAACGGCCGAATTGTCCGGTGCCATATTGTTGTCTCCTTTCTGTTGCTCCTTAAAACGCACGGTGGAATACAGCTTGAATCTTTCGTCTGCCTTTCTGCAATTTGCAAATCATGCTGTCGCTAGGTGCAGCAAGTCAAGCGCAGGCGCTCGGTCGCGTTCAGGCGATGTCGGGACTCAGCGGGCCGTTCCGCCCGTGATGTGCTTCACCAGCTGCCTCGGGCCGACTTCCCCGCCGTA
>VBCT01000290.1:3569-4562 GCA_005882235.1 Betaproteobacteria bacterium | reverse complement strand
GAAGTGGTGGTGCGTGCCGTTTCCCGGAGAGCCGTAGTTGAGCTTGCCCGGCTGCGACTTCACCCAGGCGATGAACTCCCGCGCCGTGCTCACCGGCACCGACTTGTGCACCACGAGCGCGAGGCTCGTCGAGCCGACGTTCGTGATTGCGGAGAGATCCCTCACCACGTCATAGGAGATCTTCGGATAGAGATGCGGCGCCGTGACGATCGACGCCGGTCCGACCATGAGCGTGTGGCCGTCGGGCGCCGACTTCACCACGATCTCGGTGCCTATCGTGCCCGAAGCGCCGGGTTTGTTCTCGACGAAGAACGGCTGGTCCCAGCGCGCCTGCAGCCTGGGCGCGAGCAAGCGCGCGACGATGTCCGGCCCGGCCGCGGGCGTGAACGGAACGACGATCCGCACCGGGCGCTTGGAGAGCCCCTGTGCGAGCGCGAACGGCGAGACGGCAGCGGCAGCCAGCGCGCAGAGCATTCGGCGGCGGGACTGTACGAGCTTTCGGGTCATGCGGTCTTTCTCCTCGAGCAGAAGCGAAGATTATAAAGGGCGACCGGCTAGTCGATCCGTACGCCGGCTTCCTGAATGACCCTTGCATATTTACGAACCTCGGACGCGAGGAAGGCAGCGAACTCCTCGGGCGTCTCCGGCGCCGGCTCGAAGCCCTGCGCGTTCAGGCGCTGGCGCACTTCCCCGGTCGCGAGCGCGCGGTTGATCGCGGAGTTGATCTTCGCGACGACCTCCCTCGGCGTTCCGGCGGGCGCGAGAATTCCGGTCGCGCTCGGCACGTCGAAGCCCGGAACTCCCGATTCCGCGACAGACGGAACGCCCGGAACGAGAGCCGAGGGTCTCGCGGTGGTCACGGCGAGCGCGCGCAGCTTTCCGGCGCGCATGTGAGGAATCGCGGCAACGTCGGCGATCTGGAAATCCACCTGCCCGCCGAGGAGCGCGACCAGCGCGGGCGCGGTGCCCTTGAAGGGAACGTGAACGAACTTC
>VBCT01000290.1:0-3547 GCA_005882235.1 Betaproteobacteria bacterium | reverse complement strand
GCGCCGCTGCCCGAAGACGCGTAGGTCAGCGCTCCGGGCCTGGCCCTCGCGAGCTCGATGAGCTCGCGCACCGAATTCGCCTTCACCGAAGGATGCACGACGAGAATGAAGGGCGCGGAGGCCACTCGCGCGACGGCGGCGAAACTGCTCACCGCATCGTAGCCGGGGTTCTTGTAGAGCGCAGCCGATACGGCATGCGAGATCGGCCCGGTCAGATAGAGCACGTAACCGTCGGGCGCCGAGCCGGCGACGAAAGCCGCGGCGATCGTCGTACCCGCGCCGGGCTTGTTCTCCACCAGCACCGGCTGCTTCCACTCCTCGCTCGTTTTTTCCGCGACGATCCGTGCCGCGGCGTCGGCCGACCCGCCCGGCGGAAACGGAACGATGATTTTCACCAGCGCGAGCCACGCAACGAAGCGCACGGCGACCTTTCTTCTTCGAACCGCGCCTATTCTATATCGCCGCGCGTCCCGGAAACGCCGGACGCTCAGAGGGTCGCTAGTGGAGCGTCCTCGCGAAAGTGCGCCCGCGCAACAGCTCCAAGGCCTCGGGCCGCTCTGACACGATATCCGCGACGGCTTCGGTGATCAGCATGTAGGCCTCGTCGTATTCGGTCTCGCTGACCGGAGCGGAGAAGCCGAGCTCAGTGACGAAGAGTTCGTCGCGCAGGCTGGAGGCATCGACGTAGTCGGGCAAGCCGGTGCGGTCCTGGAGCGAAAAGCCGCAGAGACCGGGGAAGCGGCCGAACACCGCCCAGATGCGGGCCGACAGTTCCGCTTCGACGCGGCTGAGCTGCGGGTTCAGATTCACGATCTGTCGCATTTTTCGGTTCCGTTCGAAACGCTAGGCTACCGTCGCCTCACCACCGGGCCAATCGGGCAAAACCCGGTAAGGGCTTTCCAAAAACCTGAGTGGGATTCCGGGCCCCTAGCTTGTTTTAACGCAATTTCCGCGCCGGGGATGACGGCTGCTCCGTGACAAATTCACGGTCGCGACTTCCGGGAGCACCGGGCGGGCCCGAACTACAATAAGCGCGCACAAAGGAGGAATCATGGGGTCTGGAATCTCAGTGCGTTTGCTCGCGCTCGTCACCGCCGCGCTTGCCGCGGCGCCTTTCGCCGCGCCGGCGCAAACCTTTCCCTCTCGCCCGGTGAAGATCGTCGTTCCGACTTCGCCGGGCGGAGCGACCGACGCTTTTTCGCGCGCGCTGGCGCCGCGCTTCTCGGAAATCTGGGGACAGCCGGTGCTGGTCGAGAACCGCCCGGGCGCGAACCAGATCGTCGGCGCCGAGTATGTTTCGCGGTCGGCGCCCGACGGCGCCACGCTGCTCGTCTCCGACGCTTCCTCGTTCGTGATCAACCCGCACCTGTACAGGAAACTCCCTTACAACGGCCTGAAGAGCTTCACGCCGATCACGGTGCTGGTGCGTTTCCCGTGGGTCATCGCCGTGCACGCTTCGGTGCCCGCGAACACCTTCCAGGAATTCGTGGCGCTCGCGAAAGCCAAACCCGGCTCGCTCTCCTACGGTTCCTTCGGGCTGGGCTCCTCGGCGCACATCAGCGTGGATTACCTCAAGAACCTGCTCGGCGTCGACATCGTGCACGTGCCCTACAAAGGCGCGGGACCCGCGGTCACCGATCTTCTTTCCGGCCAGATACAGATGATGATGGTGACCCCGCTCCTGGTCGAGTCGCACGCGCGCGCGGGCAGGCTCAAGCTCCTCGCCGCCGCGACCGCGCGCCGGATTGCGGCGCTGCCCGACCTTCCCACGGTCGCCGAATCAGGCGTCCCCGGCTACGAGGCCGGAACCTGGTTTGCGCTCGTGGGCCCCGCGGGCATGCCGCGCGGGACTGTCGCCAGGATCTACGACGACACGGCCAAGATCCTCCTCGATCGGGCCTTCCGCGAGCGATATGTGACCAAGCAGTGGTTCGAGGTAGTCGGCAACACGCCCGAGGAGTTCGCCGAATACATCAAATCCGAGTACGTCCGCTGGGACCGGCTGATCAAGCTTTCGGGGGTGACGGTCGAATAGCCGCTCAGGAGCCGCCCCACACCTCGCGAGCGACTTCCACGACCAGCTGAAGCTTTCGCCACTGGTCGTCTTCGGTGAGCAAATTACCGTGGTGGCTGCTCGCGAAGCCGCACTGCGGGCTCACGCAGAGGTTCTCGAGCGGAACGTACCGTGCCGCCTCGTCGATACGCCGCTTCAGCTCGTCCTTGTTCTCGAGCACGGGCGTTTTGGTCGAAACGAGGCCGAGCACCACTTTCTTTCCCTTCGGTACGAAGCGCAGCGGCTCGAAGCTGCCGGCGCGTTCGCTGTCGTACTCGAGGAACCAGCCGTCCACGTTCGTTTCGCCGAACACGGCCTGCGCGACCGGATCGTAGCCGCCCGCGGCGAGCCAGGTGCTCTTCCAGTTGCCGCGGCAGGTGTGCATGACGATCGTCATTCCCGGAGGGCGGTCGGCGATGGCAGCGTTGACCGCTCTAGCGTACATATGTGGAAGCTCATCCGGATCGTCGCCGCGGGTGCGGCAGCTCGCCCGGAATTTTCCGTCGCACAGGAACGAGAAGCTCGTGTCGTCGATCTGCAGGTAGGCGCACCCCGCGTCCGCGAGGTCGCGGATTTCCTCCCGATAGACGCGGCCGGCGTCGCTCCAGAGCTCATCCAGATCCGGATACGCTTCGCGGTCGATCGCCGCCCGCCCGCCGCGGTGATAGAGAATGGAAGGCGAAGGCATGGTGAACTTGGGCGTCTTCTTCGCGACCGATTTCAGATAGCGGAAGTGATCGAGCATCATCGGGCGCGTGCGTCTCAACTTGCGCCTGACTTTGGGCGTGTAGCGCGGGTCGTCGGATCCGGCGAACTTGTACGATTGCTGGTCAAGCTCGATCTCGACCCCGTCGATCCTGCCGAGGAAATCGTGGTTCCACCATCCGCGGCGGTATTCGCCGTCGGTCACGACCTGAAGGCCGATAGCCTCCTGGCGCGCGACCGCCTCGCGGATGCAGCGGTCTTCGATCGCGCGCAGCTCCCCGGCGTTCATTTCACCGCGCTCGACCTCTGCGCGCGCTTTCTTGATTTCGGCGGGCCGCAGGAGGCTCCCGACCTGATCCGCGCGGAAAGGCGGCCTGAGAGGGGCGCTCATCCGGCGTCGAGAGCGAGCGTGCCCCAATTGACCATGAAGCCCTCCGAGCGCTGCAGGAAACTTTCCACCAGCGAGAGCATGCGCTCTGGCTGATCGACCTCGATCGCGTGCGCGGCGTCCCAGACGTATACGAGATAGGACCGCGGCAGGCGGCCCTTCAGAAGCTGCACGCTTTCCTTCGGGATCATGCGGTCGGCGGTGCCGTGCAGGATGAGCGTGAGCTTGTCGATCGAAGGCAGCCGCGCGAGGAGCTCCTCGTCCGTGTCGAGCGTGGTGCCGTAGTGCGGGAGCATCTTGCGGTTTGCGACCTCCTGCTCCAGGGGCTTCGATTCCGGCGGAAGCTTTTCCGGGTGCAGGAATAGGAGCCCGCGCAGCGCTTCGGCGTCGGCGGGCCGTTC
>VBCT01000289.1 GCA_005882235.1 Betaproteobacteria bacterium | reverse complement strand
CGAGGCGCGCGGCCCAGTGCCCGCCCCAGGATCCGCCATAGACGACGACGCGCTGCGCGTCGATGTCGTTGCGGGTGGCGATGTAGTCGAGCACGCGCGTGAATTCGCGCTCGGCGCCCGGCACGACCTGGCGTATGGTCGACTGTCCCGTTCCCGGCATGTCGAAGGAGAAGTAGGCGACGCCGTGGTCGAGGTAGGCGTCGTTCCTGAACGAGGCGTTTTCCTTGCGGCCGTCGAGGCCCCCGATGGTGAGCACGAGCGGGGCAGGGCGGACGTTGATGGGCAGGCGCAGGTAGCCGACGATCTCCTTGCCTTCGAAGGGAATGCGCACGATCTCGATCGGCGGGTAGGGGATCTTCGCGTAAGCGGCGAAGGCTTGGAGCGCCTTTTCATACGCCTTCACCTTTCCGGGGGAGTTTTCCAGCGGAAAGCGCGCGAAGAGGTAATACTCGAATGCATATTTGTAGTGCTTCGATGTCTCGGCGGGATTGGACTCGGCTTTCCTCGCTTGCGCCATATGGCGGTCGCCGATCGCGCTCCAGGCCGCGGCCCATTCGTCGCGATCGAGACTCTTGAGAGCACCGAGTGCTTCGCGCACTTCGGCGGGCTCGAGCTGGGACACCGGATAGACATGGCGGTCGGCGCGCTCCTGCACCTCGGCCTTCAATTCACCGAGGGTCCGCGGCGCGGCGATCTGGGCGAGGGCAAGGGTGGGCGCGAGGAGCGCAACGGACACGGCGACCTTCAGGGCGAATCCAGGCTTCATCGATCGATCCTCCTTTCGCAATGCTAGCGCAATGGCGAAAAGCGGACCGACGCGCTAGCATTCCGCGTGATGACCGGAAGTGTTCTAGACTTTCTCCCAGTGGCCTTGAAACCGTGAGCGCCGGTTCGGCCGGTTCGCGCGGCACCGCGTTCCTGCTCCTCGCGCTCGCGACGCTGTTCTGGGCCGGCAACTGGGTCCTCGGCCGCGCGCTGCGCGATGTCTTCGAGCCGGCGGCGCTGAATTTCTGGCGCTGGCTGATCGCGGTGCTCGCCCTCGCGCCTTTCGCGGTTCCGCGCCTTCGCGAGCACATGGGCGCGATCCGGCGCAGCGCGGGCCTCTTGCTCGCGCTTTCCTTTTTCGGCGTGGCGCTGTTCCAGTGGATGATCTACGAGGGACTGAAGACCACGACCGCGGTAAACGCGGTGCTGATCAACTCCTCCTTCCCGGCCTTCATGCTGCTGTGCTCCTGGGCGATCGAGCGCGAGCGCGGCACGCGCAGGCAGATCGTGGGAATGCTGATCTCGCTCGCCGGCATTCTCGTCATCATGGCGCGCGGCGATCCCGCCAGCCTCGTGCGCCTGGAATTCCACTTGGGCGACGCGCTCATCCTGCTTGCGATGCCGGTATGGGGCGTGTACTCGGTGCTGCTCAAGCGCCGGCCGCCCGAGCTGGACGGAATCGCGTTCCTGTTCGTGATTTCGCTCGTGGGCACGGTGCTGATCCTGCCGGCCTTTGCGCTGGAGGCCTGGCATTCCCCGCCGCGCTGGCCCGGGCCGCAGGGCGTCGCCGCGGCGCTTTACGTCGGCCTGGGAGCGTCGGTGGCCGCCTTTATCTGCTGGAACCGCGGCGTGGCGGTCGTCGGCGCCAATGCGGCGGGCTTCACCCTCCATCTGCTGCCCGCCTTCGGCACGCTGCTCGCCATCGTGTTCCTCGGCGAATCCTTCCGGCTCTTTCACGCGGCGGGTATCGCGACGATCCTGGCCGGCGTGGCCGTCGCCACGGGCGCGGCGCGGCTGAATCGGGCCGCGAGCTAAGAGCCAGTTCTTCTTGGTACGAGCCGGGTCAAGTCGCCGGCTCAGGGCGCGGCGCGCTTCCACACGTGGCGCATGCGCGAGGCGAGCAGGGGCACCGCCTCGGCGAGATATTTCTTGAAGTGCGCGGTCTGCTGGTGGGCTGAGAACGCCTTCTCGTCCGCATACACCTCGTAGAGCATCGCCCGCGACCGGTCCTCCGGATCGACGAGCACGTCGAACTGCCGGCAGCCCGGCTCCTTGCGCGAGTGGGCCGCGTTCTCGAGTGCCCCGGCGAGGAAGCTCTCGACGTTCTCGGGCTTGATGCGCAGATCGACCGACAAGACGAACATACCGGCTCCTTTCCGATAGGCGTTGGGGCGAGGCGGAATGATATGCCAGCGCCGCGGCGCTTGCCTCCCTCGCCGCTCTGAGTTTAAGCTCGCATCGCATCCCGGTTCGGAACCGAAAGGAAGCGCCATGCGCAACCTGCCTCTCGTCGCTTTCGCCTGTCTCGTCCCCGCGATTGTCTTCGTCCCCGGCGCCTCGGCGCAGATTCCGCCGGGCTCGACCGCGAGCAACGTGCGCGTGGTCGGCTACAGCGAGGTCGACGGCCGGCCGCCCTTCAAGCTCTCGATCCGGCAGGCGAACGGCCGCTGGTACCTCTACGCGGGCCACCTCTGGCACCGCGGCTGGACCATCCTCGACGTGACCGACCCGGCGAAGCCCAGCGTGGCGAATTTCATTCGCGGCCCGGAGAACACCTGGACGATCCAGATGGAGATCGGCGGGGACAAGATGATCACCGCGCTCGAGAAAATCGGGCAGGGCTGGGGCGGGGACGACGCCAAGCCGAACGACGAGGGCGTGCTCGTCTGGAGCCTCGCCGATCCGGTGCGGCCGAAGCGCCTCGGCCAGTACAAGACCGGCGGCACCGGCACGCACCGCAATTTCTATTCGGGCGGGCGCTTTATGCACCTGGCGGCGGGCATGCCCGGATACGACGGCAACATCTACGTCATCGTCGACATCTCAGACCCCACGAAGCCCGTCGAGGTGGGCCGCTGGTGGGTGCCCGGGCAACATGCAGCGGGCGGCGAGAAGGGCGCTCGCGACGTCTCGCTGCACGGACCGCCCTACGTCGAGGGCTCGCTCGCGTATCTCTCCTACGGATCGGCGGGCCTCGTCATCCTCGACATCGCCGACGTCGCGCATCCGCAACTGGTCGGACAGCTTCCCTACACGCCGCCCTTCTTAGGCTTTATCGGCGTACACAGTGTTCTCCCGCTCGCGAGCCGGAAGA
>VBCT01000275.1 GCA_005882235.1 Betaproteobacteria bacterium | reverse complement strand
GGCTTGGTGCACCGTCAGGCGGTCGACGGGGTAACGTTCGCGCAAGCGCCCGCTCAGATCCCGGTCGAGCTCTACGACGTGGAGGTGCTCGACCCGCTCGAGCAGCGGGGTCGTCAGCGCACCGAGTCCGGGGCCGATTTCAACGAAGTGCTCGCCCCGGTGCGGATCGATTGCCGAAACGATGCGCTCGATGATCCCCCGGTCGACGAGAAAGTGCTGACCGAATCTCTTTCGCGGAACATGCCGACCAGTCGTCACTGTCTAACGGGCCGTCCGCACGTCAGCTTGCGCCATCTCGATCGCCGCTTCGACCGCCTCGATGAGGCTGTCGGGTTCTGCCCGACCGGTGCCGGCAAGCTCGATCGCGGTGCCATGGTCGACCGAGGTGCGGACCATGGGCAAGCCGAGCGTGACGTTGACTCCCTTGCCGAAGCTCGCGTACTTGAGCACGGGCAAGCCCTGATCGTGATACATCGCAAGTACGCAATCGGCCGCGGCGAGCCGGTCCGGAACAAACAGCGTATCCGCCGGCAACGGTCCGGTGAGCCGCATACCCTCCGCGCGCAATTTCTCGAGGACAGGCCCGATCACTTCGATTTCCTCTCGCCCGAAATAACCGCCCTCGCCGCTATGCGGATTGAGACCGGCGACCAGAATCCGCGGTGCGGAGATTCCGAACCGGCGGATAAGCTCCGCGTGGAGGACCCGAATGGTCCGTTCAAGGCCTTCGTGGGTGAGCGCGCGCGGCACGTCCTTCAAGGCGAGGTGCGTGGTCGCAAGTGCGACCCGCAGGCCCCCGCCCGCGAGCACCATGACCACCTGCGCGGCGCCGGTGCGCTCGGCGAGATACTCCGTATGACCGATGAAAGGGATGCCGCCGTCGTTGATGACGCCCTTGTGCACGGGTGCGGTCGTGAGCGCGGCGAACTCGCCAGCCCTGCAGCCTGCAATCGCGCGGTCGATAAGGGAAATCACGTAGGGCGCGTTGCGCGGATCAAGCTTGCCTGCCCGACAGGGGGTTGCGAGCGGGATATGCAGACATGCGATCGAGTCCGATGTCAAGCCTGCGCCGGGATCGCGCAGCTGAACGCCGAGCCCGAGCTGCCGAGCGCGGCTCTCGAGCATCTCCCGGTCTCCTAGAATCACGACGCGCGCGGCAAACCTGCTTCGCGCGAGCGCCAGACAGACATCTGGGCCGATGCCGGCCGGCTCCCCGGAGGTCACGGCTATGACCGGAACAGAATCCGGGCGCGACGGAACGCCTGCCCGGGACGGTTTTTCGAGTCGAGCGTTCACCGTTCTTCGAGCCGCATTTCAACGTAGGCGCGGTCGCGCAGCTGGCGCAGCCATTCCTGATAGGCCTCGTCACCCTTTCTATCGAGAATAGCTTTCCGCGCCTCGATGCGCTTGCGCTCGGAGGACATGTCCGCGGTACGCCGCTCGAGCACCTGAATAAGATGCCATCCGAACGGAGTCTTGACGGGCTGGCTTACATCCATCGGTTTCAGCTCCGCAAAAGCCCGCTCGAATTCCGGCACGGTATCGCCCGGATAGATCCAGCCAAGGTCTCCACCCCGAGAAGCCGAGCCGTCGTCCGAATTCAGGCGGGCGAGCTCGGCGAAGTTCACTCCGTTTACGATGCGTTCCCGCAGGCTGAGCAGCTTCCTCTTTGCTTCGTCCTCGGAAACGAGATCGTTGGTACGTGCCAGAATATGACGCACGTGCGCCTGCTCCACGAGGATCGGCGCACCGGCGCCGCGCAGCTCGAGGAGCTTGAGCACGTGGAATCCGGCGGCGCTTCTAAACACGTTGCTGATGCCTCCGGGCTTCAGCCCCGCGAGGGCCTCGACGTACAATTCCGGCAGCCGCTGCTGACTGCGCCAACCCATCACGCCTCCCTGCAGCGCATCCGGCGCATCGGAGTAGGTGGCGGCGAGCCGTGCGAATTCCGTCCCTTCCCTGAGCCGCTTGACCACCTCCTCGGCGCGGGCACGCCGGCTTTCCAGCTGCTCGGGGGTCGCCTGCTCGGGTACCCGGACCAAGATGTGCGCGATGTTGTATTCAGTCGCAGTGTCCTTTCTTTCGCTCTGCTCGAGGAGCAGATTCTCGATCTCGCCTTCGCTGACGGTGATCCTGCCGGTGACTTCGCGGTCCCGCAGGCGATTCATCAGAATCTCGTTGCGCAGCTCTTCCCGAAATGTGTCGAAACCGATCGCATCGCGCTCGAGCGTCTGCCTGAATTCGGTCAATGAGAGCTTGTTCCCCTCGGCGACGCGGCTGACAGTGCGGTCGAGCTCCAAATCGTCCACGCGCACCCCCGTCTCCCGGGCGTATTGCAGCTGAACTTTTTCGATGATGAGGCGCTCCAGCACCTGGCGCTCGATCTCGCCGCGAGCGGGCAGCGATGTCCCGCGGCGCTGCAGCTCCTTCTCCACGCGATTCATCCGCTCCGCCAGCTCGTGCTGCGTGATCACCTCTTTGTTGACTACCGCGACGATCCGGTCGATTAGGTCGACGCGGGCTTGTGCGGGCTGCTCGGGGCGAGGGCTCTGCGCGAGCGCCGCCCCCCAAACAACCACAGGCAGTAGGGCAAGGAGAAATCTCATCGTTTCAATTTTCCCGGATTTCAGGCCGGATGTCAGTCGTAGAAATCAAATGGATCGCCAGGCTTCCTGTCGGCTGAGGGTGCGTTGATCCGCTGATAACCCGGAATGTTGCGTTTCAAGGCCTCGAGGGGATTGGACCCGAGGCGCGAAAAGCCGTTCAGCTCGAGCTGCAGGAAAACACTCGACGAAGAAGTGCCGCCGGGCAATGCGAATCGCTGCATGATGATGCGGCTTGTCCAGCAGTCGGCTCCGTATTCGAGTCCGCCTATGCCTTCGACGATCCGGCTGTCGACGAGCGAGTAGTTGAAGCGCCCGACACCGTACCAGCGCCCGGCTATCGGCCACTGCGCCGACAGGTCCACCTGCTTGAGCGGCCCCGTCGGGTTAATGTCCCCGCTCAGGTAGCGGTAGCTCAGGTTGAGCGCCTTGAGTCCCTCGGGCCGATAGCGCGCCGCCACGGTCAGGCGCTCGGTGCGGTAGTCGCGTTGATCGTATTCGGAAGCGCCCTCGAGGGTCCAG
>VBCT01000274.1 GCA_005882235.1 Betaproteobacteria bacterium | reverse complement strand
CTCAGTCTACGAAGCATGCTTGGGCGGAAAATGCCGGACGCGAGCCGGGGCATGATCTGCCAATCGACTTCGCTGAGCCGGTCAGCGGATCGACGCGCGTCATGACGCTTGCACAGGTGGCGTTCTTCGCCTCGGTCGCAGTGCTGGCCTACACGTATGCGGGCTACCCGCTCCTGCTCGCCGTCTGGGCGAAACTCGCCCCGCGTCCGGTACGGCGGGCGGCGTTCGAGCCGGATGTCGCGATCGTTGTCGTGGTGCACAACGGCGCCGCCTTTATCGGCCGCAAGATCGCGAGTTGTCTCGGCCAGGACTATCCGCCCGGACGCTTGCGTGTCCTGGTGGTTTCCGACGGCTCGGAGGACAGCACCTGCGCCCTCGTCGATTCGATCGAGGACGCGCGGGTGAGCCTGCTCGCGTTTCCGCAGCGCCGCGGCAAGGCGGCGTGTGTGAACGATGCGCTCGCCGCCTGCCGCGAGCGATTCGTCGTCATGACGGACGTGCGCCAGCCCCTGGATCCCCTGGCGGTGCGCCGCCTGCTCGAAAACCTCGCCGACGAAAACGTCGGAGCCGTGAGCGGAAAACTGATGCACGAGCGGCAGGGAATGAGCGATTTCGGTGAAGGTCTCGATGCGTACTGGCGCTATGAGCAGTTCATGCGCATGACGGAAAGCCGGATCCACTCCATGGTCGGAGTCCTTGGGGCGCTCTACGCACTGCGCCGGCAATGCTTTCGGGAAATCCCCCCGCAGACCATCCTCGACGACGTCCTCATTCCCATGAGGGCGGTCTTGCAGGGCCGCCGTGTCGTTTTCGAGAACGAGGCGCTCGCCTACGATGAGGCCTTGAACGATGCGAGCCGTGAGCGGACCCGCAAGGTGCGCACGCTGGCCGGGAACTTCCAGCTACTGACCTCGTACCCGGCCCTGCTTGTGCCGTGGCGCAACCCCATCGCGCTGCAACTGATCTCGCACAAACTCATGCGGCTGATCGGACCGCTCGCGCTGGCGGTCGCGCTGGTGACCAACATCGTCCTGATCGACGGCGGTTTCTTCTTTGTGGCCACGCTCGCAATTCAGATTGCCGGGTACGGACTTGCCTTGCTCGGCACGCTTTGGCCGCACGCAGGCAGGCTGCGGCTGGTTCGGCTTGCGATGGCGTTTGTGTCGCTGAACTGGTTCGTCGTGCTCGGATTCGTCGAGTTCGCCTCGAATCGCGACACTCACCTGTGGAAGAATCCATCGCCATCGGCCGACGACACCCGATCATCCACCTGATCGGATCCGTTCCAACTCGAACTGCGGATCGATGGACGAGGCGGCGCGTGTTGCGCAGCGGCGCGCTTGGGGCCTTCCGGATGCAGCATTTACCATCGGAATCGTGGCACGGCGATGATCCTGAGGCGCCGCATGCCAAGACCAATGCGGCCGGCGACGTGATAGCCCGCTGAATCAGGACCGCGGTGAGTGATCCGATCGCACATGCGCTGGATCAACGCGGGGGCGACCGGTTCCCGATCGCACACGGCGACACAAATGCCACACATCGCAAAAAGTGTACCACGCGACCTTCCAGTCGTCAGTAGAAGAACACTCACTGAATGAGCCACCGAGCCCGGCGAAGACACGAAAAACGTCAAACCAGCACTTGGAAATTGGCTTTCCTTGTAATATCGATCAAGAGACCAGCTGGGCCGACCAATATGAAGGCGCGAGAGCGACCGAGATGAACGGGTTGAAAGGGCATTGTCTCGTTTTCGCCCGAGCGAACGAGATATGAAAGCGTTCGCAAGGCGAGTATGGAGATATGGGCGTGGTGGGCAACCAGTTGATTTTCGGCGTACGGTCCTTGGAGTGGGGTAAGATGGCGTCATTGCGTCGCACCCGGGTGGCCTTTTGCCTCGATTCATTCGCGATCGGAGGGACTGAGCTGAACGCGGTACGAACCGCCGAAGCGCTGGACCCTGATCGGATTGAGTTATTCATTTTTCACCTGCAAACCCATGGGCCGCTCCGTTCACGCTACGAGCGGCTCGCCGTGTCTATGACACACGTCCCGATCCCGAATCTTTGTTCACCTCGAACCGCTGTCCAAGGAATGCGCTTCGCCAGACTGCTGCGACGTAGGAATATAGATGTCGTGCACTCACACGACATCTACTGCAATATTTTCGCCGTGCCTTGGGCTCGTGTTCTCAGCAGGTGTTTCATTATCGCCAGTCGTCGATGGTGGTACGAGGTACCTCGGCCGGAACTGGTGATGCTCAATCGCTGGAGCTCGTTGCTTGCCCATCGTGTCCTGGCGAATAGCAGTGGCGTCGCTGAACTGCTCGCTCGCGAGGAAGGGGTGCCGCGGAAGAAGATTGTCGAAATTCCAAACTTTCTGGCGGAAAGTGCTTTCGAGCTTGCGGACGAGGTGGTGCGTGTTGCGAAGCGGCGCGCTTGGGGACTTCCCGATGGAGCATTTGCCGTAGGAATCGTGGCGCGGCTGTCGCCGGTCAAGAACCACGCTCTGCTCCTCAAGGCCGTCGCACAACTCGACACGCGATTTCACCTAATCGTCATTGGCGATGGCCCATCCCGAAATCAACTCGAAGAACTGGCACGAAAACTGCGGATTGAAGCACGTGTGCATTTTGTAGGCGAAGTAGTCTCACCCGACAATTTGCACCAGTTTCTTGACATTAGCGTCCTTTGCTCGCTGAGCGAGGGTTTCCCGAATTCCCTGATCGAGGCGATGGCAGCAGCCAGGCCCGTTATTGCTACGCCTGTGGGGGGAGTGACCGACGCGGTCACGCACGGCGTTACGGGAATTCTCGTTCCATTCGATGATCCCCTGCCGCTGGCGGAAGCGTTGCGGATGCTGGAGGCGGATGCGCCGTTGCGCACTCGCCTCGGGGAGGCAGGCCGTGAGGCGGTACGGCTGAAATTCCGCCAGGAAATCGTGATCGAAAAACTCTCGGTGCTGTACGAAATCC
>VBCT01000273.1 GCA_005882235.1 Betaproteobacteria bacterium | reverse complement strand
GCGCGAGCGACGCGATCGCGAAGAACACGCCGCGCAGGCGCAGCGTGAGATAGCCCAGGCCCAGCCCCGCGAGGCCGGCTACCAGCGTCCCCGCGATGATTCCCACGAGCAGCGGCGCCTTGAAAGCATTGTAGAAGAAGACCGTGGTGTAGGCGCCGATCGCGAAGAACGCAGCCGAGCCGAAGTTCACGTAGCCGGTATAGCCGCCGAGGATGTTCCACGCGGTAGCGAGAATCACGAAGAGAAGCACGGTGTAGGCGGCCGTGAAGAAATAGTCGTTCGGGATGAGCTGCGTGACGGCGGCGAGCGCGAGCGCGACCGCGAAGGCCACTGCGGCGAAGACCTTGTTGCTCATCTGCCCAGTATCCCGGAGGGCCTGAACGCGAGCGTCGCGAGCAGCAGGCCGAAGGAGACGGCCGGCGCCCACGAAGGCCCGAAAAAGGTGGAGGTGAAGGATTCGGCGAGTCCGAGCACGAGAGCGCCGAGCAGCGTGCCGAGAATCGAGCCCATGCCCCCCAGCACGCACACGGCGAACACCAGGCCGATGAATTCGCGCCCGATCGCCGGCTGCACGGGCTGGATCACGATGAGAAAGGCGCCGGCGACGCCCGCAGTCGCGATCGAGAGGGCGAAGGCGAGCTCCTTGACGCGCACGGGATTCACGCCCATCAGGCGCAGCGCGAGCTGGTCCTGCGCGACCGCGAGCACCGCCCGGCCGAAGAAGGTGCGCGTGAGAAAGAGCTGAACGCCGATGACCATCACCATGGACACGAGGAAGGGCACGACCAGGCGCATCGGGAAATCGACCCCGCCCGCCCGCCAGGTCACGTCGCCGTAGCGGGTGCTCACCATGCGGTAATCCACGCCGAAGATCAGGACGAGCGCGACCTCGGTGATGAACAGGATGCCGAAGAAGAACGCGAGACCGCGCAGCGACTCCTGCCCGCGGCGTTCGAAACAGATGTAATAGATCCGGTACAGCACCATCCCCAGAAGGAAGAACAGGGGCGACACCGCCACCGAAACGACGATCGGGTCATATCCGAAGCGGTCGTTGACGATGTAAGCGATATAGGATCCGAGGATGATGAAGGCCGGGTGCGCGATGTTGACCACGTCGAGCATCCCGAACGAGATCGAGATGCCGACGCTCATCGCGGCGTAGAACCCGCCGAGCAGGAGCCCGGCAATGACGGCGTTGGCGAGCAACGCCCACGAGACTTCCATGCGCTGAAAACCGCGCCGGCGGGTCTCCCCGCCGGCGCCGTTCAATGTCTATTTCTTATTTTCGTGATAAGGCGCCTTCAGGTCCCCGGTCTTGTATTCCTTGGGGGAGAGCACGGTGAGACGCCCGGGTTTCTTGAATTGCTCGACGTCGTTGCCGGTGATGCCGTGGTACTGGGTCATCATCACGCGGGGCGCGGCCCATTCGCCGTTCTTGGCGAATCCGACCTTGCCGACATAGGTGTCGAACGTGTTCTTGTGGATGTACTCGGCGAGCTTCGCCTGGTCGAGTCCCTTGGTCGCCGTGATCGCCTGATCGAGCACCTGCATCATCGCGTAGGCGTAGGGCGGCAGGTAGAAGCCGAGCGGGTCCACGCCCTCCTTGGCGGCGCGCGCCTGGTACTTGGCGAGGAACTGATCGAGGAAGGGGAATCTGCCGCCGAGATCGGGCGCATAGAACTCGTAGTTCACGACTCCGTTCAGGAGCGGCCCGAGCTGCGTCTTCAGCGCGGCGAACTGCGGTCCGACCAGGCCGCCGCCGAATATCCGCGTCTTGAGGCCCACCTCGTTCACGGCGCGCACCATCCCCGCCGAGTCCGGCGGATAGGAAGCGACGAAGACGATCTCGGGGTTGCTCGCCTGGATCGCGCGCACGATCGGCGAGTAGTCCACCGTGTTCGGCGGATAGGTCTTGTCGTAGACGATCTTGAGGCCCGTCTTCTTCGCGTGCTCGCGCGCGCCTTCGAGCGCCATCGCCGGGTATTCCGCGTCCGCGCCCACCAGAGCGATCGTCTTCGGCTTCGGGTTCATCCCCATCGCCACGTCGAAGAAGCCCTGCGACCAGCCGATCGCCGGCTGCGGTCCCGCCGGCATGATCTGGAAGTAGCGGTCGTAGTTGAACTTGGAATTGACGTTCAGGCCGAACAGCGTCATGAAGGTGAGATTGCGCTGCATCATGAGCGGCATCGCGGGCGCGATGACGGCGGTTCCGTATCCGGACACCACCAGGTCCACTTTGTCGACGTCGAGCAGCTTGCTGTAAAGGCTCGGCACGGTCGAAGGGCTGGTCTGGTCGTCGTAGTAGACGAACTCGACCGTGCGCCCGAGGATCCCGCCCTTCGCGTTGACGTCGTCGCGCCAGATCTCCATCGCGATCAGCGCCGCCTTGCCGTTGCCCGCGAGCGGCCCGGTGAGGCTCATGCCGAAGCCGATCTTGAGCGGCTGCTGCGCGAGCGCCGCGCCGGCGAGCGCGAGCCCGATGAACAGGGCGCCGAGCACGCGCCTTAAAGTGCTCAGAACACTATTACCTAGCATGGTCCCTCCTCGGTTTAGCCTGTCCGGCGATTATGAAAGCGCCCTGTTATTTGTCAAGCGATACCCTCTACCACAGGCGCTCACCACAGGCGCTCGCCGCGCTCGAGCTTGGCGAGCATCTCGATCTGG
>VBCT01000193.1 GCA_005882235.1 Betaproteobacteria bacterium | reverse complement strand
CCTCGAGAGCAAGCGCTTGTCGACGACGGTCGGGGATGAAGGGGGGTTCGCGCCGAACCTGCCGAGCAACGAAGCGGCGTTGCAGCTGGTGCTCGAGGCGATCGAGCGCGCGGGATATCACGCGGGCACCAATGTCGCGCTCGCGCTCGATTGCGCCAGCTCGGAGTTCTACCGGGATGGCAAATATCTTTTGGACTCGAAAAAGCAAAAGCTGGGCTCTTCGGAGTTCGGTGAATTTCTCGCAAGATGGGCGGACAAATACCCGATCATCAGCATCGAGGACGGGATGGCCGAGTCGGACTGGGACGGCTGGCGTGCACTGACCGACAGGCTCGGCAAGAAGGTGCAGCTGGTGGGTGACGATGTGTTCGTCACCAACACCAAGATCTTGCGCGAGGGCATCCAGCTCGGCGTCGCCAACTCGATCCTCATCAAGGTGAACCAGATCGGGACGCTCACCGAGACTTTCGCGGCGATCGAGCTCGCGAAGCGCTCGGGTTATACCGCGGTGATTTCGCACCGATCGGGGGAGACCGAGGACACGACGATATCCGACATCGCCGTCGGCATGAACGCGCTGCAGATCAAGACCGGATCGCCGTCGCGCTCGGATCGGGTCGCGAAATACAATCAGCTGCTGCGTATCGAGGAAGACCTTGGCGACGCCGTCGGCTACCCGGGGCGAGAAGCCTTCTATCAGCTGAGATGAAAATACTTGCCTTTACCCTCGCCGCGTTCATCCTGCTGCTGCAGTATCCCTTGTGGCTCGGGAAGGGCGGATGGCTCCGGGTATGGAGCCTCGACCAGCAGGTGCAGGAGCAGAAGGAAGCGAACGCCAGGTTGCGCCAGCGCAACGGCGCTCTCGATGCCGAAGTGCGTGACCTGAAGCAGGGCTTCGATGCGATCGAGGAGCGTGCCCGCTACGAACTCGGCCTGATCAAGCAGGACGAGATCTTCTTTCAGGTTGTTCCGCCGCGTCCGGCGCCAGAAGGCGGGCCGGCACGCGTGGGCGGAGGCCGCTGAGACCGGGGGCTTCAAGGTCTATAATCTAGTAAAGCCGACGCGCTGCGCGTGCGGCTTTACCTCCGCGCGATGGAGCGGACATGACGCCGCTCATCGCGCGGCCAGGCGCCGAGAGCACGGAGGAATTGCGCCATGAGACTCAGCTCGCAACAAATCCAGGGATTCGATCGCGAAGGGTACCTGTTCTTTCCGGGCCTGTTCACGCGCGAGGAGATCAAGGTTCTCACCGACGAGGTGCCGCGCTTGTACGCCCAGCGCCGGCCGGAGAACGTGCGCGAGAAGGGAAGTGACGCGGTGCGCACGAACTTCGCCGCGCATATGTACAGCCTCCCTTTCGCGAAGCTCGCGCGCCATCCGCGCATGGTCGAGCCGATCATGCAGCTCTTCGGCGAAGAGTTGTATATGCACCAGTTCAAGATCAACGGCAAGATGGCTTTCGACGGCGACGTCTGGCAGTGGCACCAGGACTACGGCACCTGGAAGAACGACGATCTGATGCCCGAGGCTCGCGCGATGAACGTCGCGATCTTCCTCGACGAGGTCAACGAGTTCAACGGACCGCTGATGCTCATTCCCGGCAGCCACAAGCTGGGCGTGATCGAAGCGGACCACGACTCCTCGACGACCAGCTACCCGCTTTGGACGATCAACCACGACACCATCAGGAAACTCGTCGAGCGCGGCGGCATCGTGGCTCCAAAAGGTCCACCCGGATCGATGATTCTGTTTCACTCCTGTCTGGTGCATGCCTCCACTTCCAACCTCTCTCCCTGGAATCGGGTCAGCGTCTATTTGAGCCTGTGCGCGGTGTCGAATCACATACGGCGCTTCAAGCGTCCCGGGTACATCGCGCACCGCGACTTCACGCCGTTGAAGTGCCTTCCCGACGACTGCTTGCTCGAGCACTACGACGTGCCGCTTCCGTGGAGAGATGGAACCCCGTCGGAAGAGCTGCAAGGCAAGCTCAAAGCAGCATGAATCTCCACGCAAAGCTCCTGGAGCGCGAGGCTCAGGGCAAGCCGCTCCGCGTCGGAATGATAGGCGCAGGCAAATTCGGCGCCATGTACATTGCGCAAGTGCCGAAGACGCCGGGAGTGCATCTGGTTGGCATTGCCGACCTTGCGCCGGTGAATGCGCGCGCCAGCCTTGAGCGCGTAGGCTGGAAGCCGGAACAATACGCTGCCGCATCGCTCGATGCGGCGCTTAAGGAGCGGCGGACGCACATCTCGGAGGACTGGCGCGCGCTCGTCGCGCACCCGGCCGTGGAGATCGTCGTCGAAGCCACCGGGAATCCGATCGCGGCGGTCGAACATGCCCTCGCCGCCTTCCGAAACGGCAAGCATGTCGTGATGGTGACGGTCGAGGCGGATGCCTTCTGCGGGCCCTTGCTCGCGAAAAAAGCCAGGGAAGCGGGAGTCGTGTACAGCCTCGCCTACGGTGACCAGCCCGCGATCATCTGCGATCTCGTCGATTGGGCGCGCGCGGCGGGATTTCCGGTGGTCGCGGCCGGGCGCGGCCACAAATGGCTGCCGCACTTTGCGCAGTCCACGCCGGAAACCGTCTGGGGTTACTACGGCCTCACGCCCGAGCAGGCGCGCGTCGGCGGACTCAATCCGAAGATGTTCAATTCTTTTCTCGATGGGTCGAAGCCGGCGATCGAAGCCACCGCGGTGTGCAATGCAACAGGGCTTACGCCGGCGCCCGAGGGGCTCGCGTATCCACCCGCGTCCATAGAGGACCTGCCGATCGTGATGCGGCCGAAGCCCGAAGGCGGGCAGCTGCATCACAAGGGGCAGATCGAAGTCGTGTCCTCGCTCGATCGCGACGGGCAGGCGATTCCTTACGACATCCGTTTCGGGGTGTGGGTGGTGTTCGAGGGCGAGTCCGATTACATCCGGCGTTGCTTCATGGAATACGGCGTGCGAACAGACCCCTCGGGCCGTTATGCGGCTATGTACAAGCGCTGGCACCTGATCGGGCTCGAGGTCGGAATTTCGGTGGCCTCGGTCGGGTTGCGCGGAGAGCCGACCGGCTGCGCAACCGGGTTTCGCGCCGATGCAGTGGCGAGCGCCAAGCGCGACCTCAAGGCCGGCGAGGTTCTCGACGGCGAAGGCGGGTACATGGTAGTGGGCAGACTCATGCCCGCCGCAGATTCGCTGCGCGCCGGAGCGCTGCCGCTCGGCCTTGCGCAGCAAGTGAAGCTCGTCAATCCCGTCAAGGCCGGCCGGGTCCTGTGCTGGGCCGACGTTGCGCACGACGCTGGGGCCGAGGCGGTGCGGGTGCGCCGCGAGATGGAGTCGATGTTCTTCTCCCCGAAACAGCGCGCGGCCTAAGGGGGAGGGGCAGGGCCCCGAAATGCAGGGAATTGGGATTCCTCGCAATTTCCCGCCAAATATAGTGTAATTGGACCTGGACTTGGGAGGGCGGATAGAGGAGCCTCCCAATCGGGCCGGGCCAGGGGAATTCCAATGAAAACCACCACGTCGTCAAGACCGCTTACGCTGGTTCACGACTCGATCGAAGCCAAGCTCGCGCCGCTCAAGATCCTGGTCATCGACGATCAGTCCACCGGGCGCATCGTGTTGAGCGAGATCATGAGGAGCCTTGACGCGAGTCTGGAGGTCGCCACGTTCGCCGACCCCGTGGAGGGCATCGAATACGCGCGCAAGCACCCCGTGGATATGGTGCTCACCGACTACAAGATGCCGAGCCTGGATGGAATCGAGGTCATCCGGCGGCTGCGCCGCATTTTCGGCTACGAGGACGTTCCGATCGTGTGCATCACGGTGGTCAACGATCGCGAAGTCCGCTACCGCGCCCTGGAGGCCGGGGCTACCGACTTCCTGATTCGCCCGATCGACCGGCTCGAATGCGGCGCGCGCTGCCGCAATCTCCTGAGCCTGCGCCGTCACGAAATTCTCAAGAAAAACCGAACCCGGATTCTCGAGCAGAAGATCGACGAAGCCACCCGCGAATTGCGGCGACGCGAGGTCGAGACGCTGTTTCGGCTGGCGAAGGCCGCAGAGCAGCGCGACAAGGTGACCGGAATGCACTTGGTGCGCATGGCCAAGTACTCCGCGCTGATCGCCAAGGGCATCGGGCTGTCCTCGGCCGAGCAGGATGCGATCGAGCTGGCCGCGCCGATGCACGATATCGGGAAAATCGGCATACCTGACAGGATCTTGCAGAATCCCGGAAGGCTGGACGGGGAGGATCTGCGAATCATGCAGTCCCACGCGCGCATCGGCTACGACATGCTGAAGGACAGCGCTTCCGGATATTTGCAAATGGCAGCCGTGATCGCGCTCGGCCATCACGAGAAGTACGACGGCAGCGGGTACCCGATCGGCTTGAGGGGCGAGCACATCCCCCTTGAAGCGCGAATCGTCGCCCTCGCCGACGTCTACGACGCGCTCACTTCGGTGCGCCCCTACAAGCCGGCCTGGCCCGTTGCGGAAGCGCTCGTCTACATGGAGGAGCACGCCGGCAGGCATTTTGATCCGCAGCTTGTGGAAATCATGGTGCGGAACCGAGAGGAAGTCCTTTCCATCGGCGAACGTTTTGCCGACCGGCTGGCGCAGTGACCCGGGACCGGATCCGATGACGCCGAAATCGCCTCTCGCAGCCGTTCCGGCCCGCGCCTCCGCTGGCACCGAGTACGAACAATCAATCGTCCGGCTGGTAGTGGGGGCGGTACTATTCCTGTACCTATTGCCGCAGGCATTCATCGGGTACGACGCCCACGGCCAGGCTGATCTGCTGTTCCTGGTAGCGATGGTGTGCTACCTGGTCCTGGCGAGCGTGATATTCAGCTGGATCCGCCTGTCGCCGACGTCTTCACCAGCGCGCCGCGTCTGTACGGAAATACTCGATGTCGGCGCCGTCACCTTCTTCATGTTCAATACTGGAGAGTACGGCGCGCCGCTGTACGCCGTCTACCTATTGATCATTTTCGGTCACGGGTTCCGCTATGGCAGGCTCTACTTGTACAGCTCGCTGGGACTCAGCGTCGTTGGCTTCGCCTTGGTTCTTGCGTTCAACGGTTACTGGATCGAGAACCGCACGCTTGGCATCGGTCTGATGGTGGGCATGATTTTGTTGTCGCTCTTCGTCGGCAAGCTCGTGACCCGCCTGTTCGACTCGCTGCGCCGCGAGGAAGCCGCAAACCAGGCGAAGCGACGTTTCCTCTCCACGGTAAGCCACGAGATGCGCACCCCGCTCAACGCCATCGTCGGGATGAACGACCTGCTGCGCGACACGCCTTTGAACACTGAGCAGGCCGAAATGGTGAAGGCGATGCACGAAGCCTCGCGATCGATGCTCAAGCTGATCGAGGATGTGCTGGATATTTCCAAGATCGAAGCCGGCAAGGTCAGCATCGAGGAAACGGATTTCGATCTTCACAGCCTGATCAATGGGACGGCGGCGGTGCTCGCGCCGCAGGCCGAGATCCGCGGGTTGCTGTTCAGGACCCACGTGATGCCGGAAGTGCCGCACGCGTTGCGCGGCGATCCCTATCATCTGCGCCAGGTGCTCTACAACCTCATCGGAAACGGCGTCAAGTTCACCCAGTCCGGCAGCGTGATCTTGACTGTCTCGAGCCTGGGCGAGAGCGAGCACGCGGTTCGACTGAAATTTTCCATCGAGGACACCGGGATAGGTATCGCGCCGGAGGCTCAGGAACGCATTTTCGAAAGTTTCGTCCAGGCCGACGACTCGACCACGCGCCGCTACGGTGGCACCGGGCTCGGCACTACCATCTCGAAGCAGCTGGTGGAGATGATGGGCGGGCAGATCGGGCTGAACAGCACGCCCGGGAAGGGCAGCACATTCTGGTTTGATCTGCCCTTGAAGAAGCAGACAACGGGGCAGGCAGCCGAAGCTTCATTGCGGCTCAACGATGCCCGGATCATGCTCGTCGGCTTCTCCGACGTGGAGCTTCAGGCGCTCGAGCACGACCTCGCCACTTGGGGGGCGCGCACCGGGCGCGCGACGGGCGTCGAGGCGGGGGCCGCACGCCTCGCCGAAGCGCAGTCGCTCGGCCATCCTTACCACTTGGTGCTCCTGCGCGAGGACACGGCGATTGCGCCGGGCAAGAATCTGGGACGGCTCCGCAACAGCCGCAGCCAGAAGGCGCCTCCCGCGGTGCTGTGCACGGCGGGCGTATCGCAGATTCGCAGCGCCGAGGCGCTCGCGGGCGGCTTCGTGGCGGTGCTGGAGATGCCGTTCAAGAAGCGGCTCCTGTTCAACGTCATTCACTCTGCCACTGCGGCCCAGGGGAGCCAGGAAGGCGTCATCTCGCTCAGCGATTACTACGCTGCCCGCGACGCCAACCGCCGCCGCTACCAGATCCTGGTAGCCGAGGACAACGCCGTCAATCAGCGCGTCATCGTCGGGATACTCGAGCGCGCCGGACACCGAGTCCGGGTCGTCGACGACGGGGAGCAGGCGCTCGATATTCTGGAGAACGAGCGGTTCGACGTGATCATCATGGATCTCAACATGCCCGAGCTCGGCGGGTTGGACGCTGCGCGGGCTTACCGCTTCATGGACCCGGAGGCGATCCAGGTCCCGATCATCATGCTTTCGGCGGACGTGACCTCGGAGGCGATGAAGGAATGCGAGGAAGCGGGGATCGACGCTTTCCTGCCCAAGCCGATCGAGGCTCGCCGCCTGCTCGACACCATCGCGAGCCTGATCGCTAAGCGCGCGAGCACCGCGGCGGCGTCCGGCGACCACGCCGAGGGAACTCAGGCCGTGATCAACCCGGCGGCGCTCTCGGAGCTCGAGCTCATCAGCTCGGAGAACAGCTTCATGCCGGAGCTCCTCAACGGATTCATCCAGGACGGCGAGGCGCTGCTGCGGCAGATGGACGCCGCCGTGGCGGCGGAGCAATACGAAACGCTCAGGGACCTCGTGCACGCCATGAAGGGCTCGGCGGTCACGCTCGGCGCCGAGCAGTTATGCCGGACATGCGTGGGAATCAACAGCCAGACGACATCGGAACTGCAAGCGAGCGGACCCCGCGTCTTGAAGATGATAAGAGAGCAGTTTCAGCAGGCGCGCGCTTCGCTCCTCGACTATCTGAAGAAAAGCCAGAGCGCGGCCCGCTGAGCCAGGGACGTGACATGAATAAGTGGCGGCGTGAGAGACCATGGCTGACTTATCACTCCGTGACCGAATAATTCTGCGGCTACTGGCGGCATCCGATGCAAAACTTACCGCGGCCGACGTCGACCAAGCGACCTCGCTTCGACAGGATCTGGATATCAGTTCATTGATTCTGATCACACTGGCGTCCGAGCTGGAAGATGAGCTGGGGATCGACATCGACGATGAGGAACTTGGCCGCATACAGACGATCGGCGATCTCTTCAAGGCGATCGAGGGCAAGAAGCGACAGAATCCGAAGGTGTGACGCGGTCTGAGTTAATGGCTCCTCGACGCGTGGCGATCACGGGAGTCGGTCTCGTATCGTGCCTTGGGCACGATTACAGCCAAGTGGTGAGGGCCCTCCAAAACGGGGCAAGCGGCCTCCGCGCAATGCGGGAGTGGGAAAGCCTCGGCCTGAAGAGCCGGGTGGCGGGCGCGATCTTGGACGTCGAGGCAAAGTTCGAGCGCTCGTCCATCCCGAGAAAACTGCGTCCCGCAATTTCGGAAGCATCCAAATACTGCTGCCTCGCCGCGCTCGATGCCGTCGGCGATTCCGGGCTTTCCGAGGTCGACCTGCAGTCCGACAGAACGGCGTGCATCGTCGGTACGGGAATCGGAAGCGTGGAATCCACCTACGCGACGGGGCGACAGCTCTATTCCGGAGAGATTGCGAAGCTCAGCCCGCTTGTCGTGCTGAAAAGTATGGCCAGCGCGTCGAGCGCGGCGGTGGCCAACCTGCTCAAGGTCCACGGACGCAGTTATTCGATCAGCTCTGCCTGTTCGACCTCTTCGCACAGCATCGGCACGGCATACGAGCTCATCCGTTACGGCATCGTCGACCGTGCCATCGCAGGGGGCGGAGAAGAGGTGCACCCTATGATTGCCGCGGGTTTTCAGGCCCTTCGCTTCGCACTCGCCACGAAATTCAACGAGCGGCCGGAACAGGCATCGCGCCCGTATGACATCGCCCGCGACGGGTTCGTGATCGGTGGCGGTGCAGGGATCGTCGTGCTCGAGGCGTTGGATCAGGCGCTGGCGCGTCGCGCTCGCGTACGCGCCGAGATCGTCGGGTTCGGGACAAGCTCGGATGGTTTCGACATGGTGATGCCGGAGCCGACCGGAGCGCACGCCGCCAGGAGCATGCGCGACGCCATAGAAGACAGTGGTATGAGTCCCCGAGACGTCGGTGCCGTCAACACACACGGCACGGCGACCGTCAAAGGTGACGTCGCTGAAGTCGTTGCAATGAAGGAAGTGTTCGACGGCAAACCGCCGCCGTTCTCATCGACAAAATCGATGACCGGTCATCCCCTGGGTGCGGCCGGAGCACTGGAGACGATCTTTTGCATAGCCATGCTCGAGCATCGCTTCATAGCCCCTTCCATCAACATCGAGAAACTCGATCCCGAATTCGCGGGAATGCCGATCGTAACGACTGCGAAGTTCACGGAACTGCACACGATACTTACCAACAGCTTCGGATTCGGTGGAACGAACGCGAGCCTTCTGTTGAAGGCATTTCGCAACTAGCGCGGCGGGTTTCAGTCGAGCGCCTTTGCGCATCGCCAGGGTTCCTCCATCAGGCGAGGGTACAAGACTCGCCGCGCATGAACTCCACCGGGGCGCGTCCTTACGCACCGGTCGGGACGGATCGGATCACGGCCCCGGCAGGTCATGGCTCAAGCGCGCGAGCGCCCATACTTCGGCGGACATGCACAGCCGCGCTCAGGCTGTCGCGTACTGCATTTCCTCCCGTATTTCCACCGCATCCGGCCGCGCCGCCGCACCGCCCGGGACGAGCTTTGCCTGCGCGCGTGCCAGGCGGCTCATCAGCCTGAGGTCCTTCTCTTCCAAGCGCAGCGCCGCATTCACCCATACGTTGGCGATGTTGAGCAACTCCTCATAGCTCACGGGGTGGAAATGCTGGCGGCAGCTGAACACGGCCTGCATGCCATTGCGGCGCCGCTCGTTGCACCGGATGTAGTCCCGCACAGCCGCTTCCCCGGTCCCGTCTTTCGCGAGCACGTCGACGACGCCCGCTGCGTGCATTTCCTCAGCGGTGTAGACACGGCCGGAGAGTATCATCTCTTCGGCACGTCTAATCCCCACGCGTCTGGCGAGCAGGCTGTAGGCGCCGTTCCCCGGAAACAGATTGAACAGGATCTCGGGCAGGCCCATCCGCGAGCGTCGCTCGGCGACAATGACGTTCGAAGAGAGCGCTGTTTCGAATCCGCCGCCGAGCGCCTCCCCCTGCACCAGTGAAATGGTGGTCATGGGACTTCCGTAGCCGCAGATGCGCTGGTACATGTTGTCGACGCCAAGCTTGGCATAGTGCATGAGCGTGTCGTGGTCGCCGGACTTGATCAGCTGCACCAAATTCGCGAGGTTTCCGCCCAAGCTGAATATGCCTTCGATCCTGGATCCGCCGACGTAGTAGTGAATCTGGTGCAGGTCTCCCTTGTACAGCACGCGCCCGCCGCAGGACTCGATGGCGCTGTCGTGGGCACGTAGCTCTTCGAGCATGCCGAGGTTGAAGCACGGCGCGCCCGAGGGCTTCATGTAGGTCCACGCTGTCGCGTGCTCGGGATCGAACCTGACCTCGATCTGCTTGTATTGCCGTCTGAACATCCCCTCTATCACGTTGAAATCGACCGGTGCGTTCATGATTTGTTTCCTTCCTTTCAGGGTGTGTTAAAACAAACATACGTTTCTTATGGTTCTTTCGGACGACTATACTCCCAAATACGCGGTTGCCGAAGGCCGCCTTATTCCATTGTCATTGGCGGCCGTCCGGGGGGGTATCGGGGGTTTGGGGGTTTTTCCCACCCCCCTCAGGGAATTCCCGATGGGACCTGTCGAGAATTCGTGAAAAAGTGGCGTATTTGCCCCCGCGGGCTGCCGGCCGGGGCCGGGATCCGAGGTCTGGGCCGCGCCGGACAGCTCGGTGCAGCGGGAGCAGAGGCTCCAAAAGCAAGCGATCTCCGACCGCTCACGGGACTGGCGCTACGCTGGGCGAGTTTCTTCCGCTCGAACTAGTGCGCTGGGGGATCGCGCCGTTTCCGGAACCCGATCGCGTCGTCGTCGGCTCCGCGGAGAGACCCTGAGCCCGGCCGGTCGCGTTACTTGAAGATTTGCTGGTTCCCGGAGGCGTTTCGGCGTTCGTCTTCCCACCCCTCCCGGCTGACTCCCTGAACAGCAGCAGGATTGGTCGAGGGCAATCTGCT
>VBCT01000192.1 GCA_005882235.1 Betaproteobacteria bacterium | reverse complement strand
GTCGACCCAGTACAGGATCTGCGAGAAGAACCAGAACTCGTAGACGGCGAGGCCGATGACCGCCGTCCCGGCGGTATAGCAGAACATCTTCCACAATGAAACGAGCAGCCTCATTCTGCAGGCGCTTTGCGCTACCCGTACCGCTCAGCTCGCGCTGCAAAACAAGACCATTCCTTCCTAGTCACTGAAAACCCTATCACCGCGCGCGAAATGCCAGGTGCGCGTGATCACCAGGATGTCGGTTTCCCTGCGAATGTCGGTGGGGAATTTGGCGTAGGGCGCCGCCAGTTGAACGATGCGCTGTGCGGCGGCATCGAGGATTTTGTATCCGGAGGATCGTTCGAGATCCATCGCCGCCAACGTACCGTCCGAGTTTATCGACACGGTGAGCCTGAGGCTGCCGTAGATTCTGCCGCGCGCACTCTCGGGATAGTTGAGATTCCCGATGCGCTCGATCTTCTGGCGCCAGTCCTCGACATAAAGTGCGTAGCGGACTTCCGCGGCACGCGCGCCCACGAAGGTCTTGCGCGGACGCTTGTTGTACTCCTCGATCTGGCGCGCGATTTGCGCTTCCATCCGGGCGACGATCAAGGCGCTCTCGGCGAGATCCGCTCCGGAGACCTGCGACTTCGTCTCGGCCTGCGGTTCGGGCTCGGCCGATGTGATCTTCTTCCGAGACTGCATCTGTGCGAGCAATTGTCTTTGGCGCGCCTCTAGCTCCTGCACGCGGCGGGTTGCCTGCTTCAAGTCAGCGCCGGGCTCCGTCGGCTGCGTTACCGGGAGGGGGGATTTCGCGCGACGATCGAGATCGGTATCGCCGCCTCCGTCAAGGTTGGACTGGGCGTGGACTTCGGGGCGGGCCGGCCTCGAGCGGGTTTTCGAGTTCACCAACACTACTTCGAGCTGTGATGGACTGAGCTTGCGTAGGGCGTCGGGCAGCCTAAAATGGATCGAGAGCACGATTGCGTGGAGAACGATCGAGATAGACAGCGCCATCGCCAGCACGCGCGAATCGGGATCCAGCCTGGCGAGCGGCTGCGGCCACGCGAGGGTGTTAGAAACGCTCAACTTTCTGACCCCTAAAAGCTTTTCGAATCATGGAATTCTAGGCTTCTTTTCGAGTTTTGTCTCACATATGCAGCCCGCCCAGCTACTCGATATCCTTGCAGCGGCGAAATACGCACTTGAGATCGGCTTCAATGAGGTCGATTTCGGTCACTGCGATTTCGACGCCGGTACCCGGAGCGAGTTCGGGCAGCGACGGCACCCTGGCGTAAAGCGGTAAGCCGTCGAACTTGACCAGATTTTCGCGCACCACTTCCGCCCCCGCAATATCGATCGCCTCCTGAAGCAGCCACCTGAGGCACCAGTAATGCTCCATGCGCCGCTGGAATTCGTCGTAGGAAGCATATGTCGTTTCAAAATCATGCACCGCAGCTAGCATGATGTCCGCATTCCGCGAAAACGGCGGCGCCTGCCCGTCGAGGAGCGCGAGGAGCTGCCACTGGTTCACCAGATCCACGTATCGGCGCAGGGGCGAGCTCGTCCAGGCATAGTGGCTGATTCCCAGGCCCGCGTGCGCCATGGCCGAAGTGGTCATCCTGACCTTGCCAGCCGACTGCACCCGGTAGATTGCCGCGACATCGTGATCGTCGAGCATCCTCCCCCACGTGCTGTTTACCGCGATCATCAGCTCAGCTACCAACTTATCGAGCGGCGTGCCGCGACGACGCTCGATGATGTTGATGCGCACGTTTTGCCCGTCGCCGTCGACGCGAAAGGTGTAGTCAGAACGTTCAGGCCCCGAAGAGGATTTGCCGCGCCCCCGCTCGAGCACTCCCGCAAACTTCCACAGCGTGTTCAGTTCGCGTGAATAGGGGATGTCCTCCCGCGACGTTCCGGTAAGAAAGGCCGCATCGAGCTCCTCGACCTCCTGATGGCGCAGGTTCGCGGCAATGCGCACCCGCTCGACGCGCGTGTGGTTAGATTCGACAGCGAAATCGTCTGTGCGTAGATCGAAATAGAGGGAACACGCCGGGCGCTCGGCGCCTTCGCTAAGGGAGAAGCGCTCGATCGCTTCAGGCGGCAGCATGGTTATCTTGCGGCCCGGCATGTAAACGGTCGAGAGCCGCTCGCGCGCCACGGCGTCGAGCGCCGATCCGGCTGCGAACCCGAGAGCCGGAGCGGCAATGTGAATCCCGACGCGAATGCGGCCGCCCGCAAGAGGGGCCAGCGAGAACGCATCGTCGATCTCCGTCGTAGCCATGTCGTCCAGGCTGAATGCCTCCGCTTCGGCGACGGGCAAGGCCCGGAGTTCGGCAATCTCGAACTTCAAGGGGAAATCCGTACCCTTGGGAAAGTATTCGTAGAGAAATCGGTTGAGGTGGTAGTCGTGGCTGGACGGCAGCGCGCCGCAGCGCTCCATCAGCTTCGCCGGCGACATGCCGGTTCTTGTGCAGGCTTCCTCCAGCGCTTTGGTTTCCGCGCGATTACGATCGGGCTTGTACAGGAGCTGTTCCCGGAACGGCAGAAACTCTTCCGGGAATGCGCCGCGCTCGAGCCGCTCGGCCCACGCTGAAATCTGCGCTTGTTGCTGCTTCTTCCTCTCGATGCCGACAAGCGCGGCGCGCAACGTCTCGGGCGGCGCAGCCCGATACCGCCCCCTGCCCTTACGGTAGAAGTACATCGGCGCCGAGTGCAGTTTCACCAGAATACCGGCTGCCTCCACCGACGAAGGCGCGCGGCCGCAATATTCGCGCGCGAGCTCGGTGAATCCGAATTCCTCGGCGCCGCAGCACTGCCACAGGAAATCCGCGTCGATGCCGACCGCCAACGCCTCGGCTTGCACGAGGAGCTCGCCTGCGCCAGGCTCCGGAAATCGCAGCAGCACGTCCTTGGATTTGATCTTGGCTCGCTTGCCATGCGGCGCCTCGACCTGGAGGGTGTTGTCGCTGTCGACGAGCACCGTCGCGACCTTGAACGCACCGCTGTCTTCGTAGAGAACGTTCACGATGGAGCCAAACGGGAAAGAGCCGCGTCGCGCCGGCCCAATGAGTGCGATAATTATAGCGCAGCAGTGCTCCCGTTTACGCCGACGAAAGCGCCAAACCGCCCGCCAATGGCAAAGATCGAGTCGATTGCCGTAGCCACCGTCCGGGTCCCGCTGGACAAGGTCACGAGCTTCGCCACGCGCACGGTTTCGGCGCGCGATTACGGGCTAGTCAAGGTGACCGCGGAGGGCCTCGAAGGCGTCGGATTCTGCTACGCGGGCTCCTCCGGGGGAACGCTCGTCGCGCAAGCCGTGGAGCAGTTGCTTGCGCCGGGCCTGCTCGGCCGCGAGAGCCTGCTCGTCGAAGGCCTTTGGCAGCGCATGTTCGAGGAGACGTTGCTGCACGGACGCGCCGGCAGCGTCATGCGCGCGATCTCTATCCTGGACTGTGCCCTTTGGGATCTGAATTCGCGCGCGTCGAAACTTCCGCTTTACAAGTATCTCGGCGCTGCAGTGGACGAGGCGGTGCCGGCGTATGCAAGCGGCGGCTACTACCTCCCCGGCAAGACGCCGAAAAAGCTCGGCGAGGAAATGGCGGGCTACGCAGAAGCCGGTTTTCGTGCCGTGAAGATGAAAGTGGGACGGCTCTCTCCCAAGGAGGAGGAAGCGCGCGTCAAGGCCGCGCGCGACGCGATCGGGCCCGACATCGAGCTGATGCTGGATGCAAACAACGCCTGGCACGATTTGCCCACCGCGATGCGTTATATGGAGCGCTTCGAACTCTACGACCCGTATTGGATCGAGGAGCCGTTTTTCCCCGATGACATCGACAACCACGCGCGCCTGGCGAAACTCACTCGTGTCACGGTTGCCACGGGCGAGATCGGCACCGGGCGCTGGCATTTCAAGGAAATCCTCGATAAGGGCGCGGCGCAGATCCTGCAGACTGACGCTCTGGTATGCGGCGGGGTGACCGAGTGGAGAAGAATTGCCGCTACCGCGTCGAGCTACGGTGTCAACGTCTGCCCGCACTGGTTTCACGATCTGCACGCGCAGCTGGTAGCGGCAACACCCAACGCGCGCTACGTGGAGTTCTTCCCCGATGACCAAGTGCTCAATTTTCGGCGTCTCATCGATACTCAGCTCAAGATAAGAGACGGCATGCTGATTCTGCCGAAGACCCCGGGGCTCGGGTTTGGATTCGATGAAAAGGCCGTAGCGCGCTACGGGCTCGAAGACGGAAATGCGGTCTGGAAGGTGCTGAAGGCGAAACAGTAGTCAATTCATTGCGGCGAATTCCAGTATCAGAGGAATTTGTTCGGGAAAGCTCGCAAGGCTGTGGTCTCCACCTTGCACTACGATCTGTTTCGCGCCTCTGTATTTTCTCACCGCCGCTCGGTAGTCGAGCACTTCGTCTCCGGTTTCGACGAGCAGCAGGTAGCGCTCGGGGTGCACGTTCATCACGACGAGTTCCTTCCATTGGCGAAGGTGCTCTTCGGTGAGTTCGTAGCGCTCGTCGCCATGAAAGGCCTGTTGCGGGCCGAGGCAGGCGCGCAAGCCTCTGTGCGGGTCGATCGCCGGATTGATCAGCACCGCCCGCACGTTGTGCTTCTCCGCAAGCCAGGTCGCATAGAATCCGCCGAGAGAACTCCCGACTAGCGTGATTTTCTCCTTGGGCTGCTGCGCCATTTCGGCCTCAACGACCGCCAATGCGAGATCCGGTCGGTGAGGCAACTGGGGGCAGACGAACTTCGCTCCCTGGCCCCGCTCATCGAGGTATCGCTTCAAATACTGCGCTTTGCCCGACTGCGGCGAACTGTTGAAGCCGTGGAGGTAAACGATCATGCGCCGGTGGCCGAGGCCGCCCGTATCGAGAGCGAAGCGAGCAAGCGCTCATGGATACTCCCGAATTCCCCGTTCGACATGACAAGCACCTGATCGCCGGGCTGCGCCTCGGCAACGATCGCCCCGACAAGCCGCTCCAGATCGCTCTCGACGCGCACGCGATCGCCGAGCGGCGCGAGCGCAGCTGCGACATCCCAGCCGAGGTTCGCGCTAAAGCAAAAAATCCTGTCCGCCTGCTCGAGACTCACGGGCAGGCGGTCTTTCATTAGACCGGCCTTCATGGTGCTGGATCGCGGCTCGAGAACGGCCAAAATGCGCGCACTCCCCACCTGGTTTCGCATGCCCGAAACCGTCGTCGCGATCGCAGTCGGGTGATGGGCGAAATCATCCCAAACGGCAACGCCCGCGACCGTACCCCGCAGTTCCATGCGGCGCCGGACACCCTTGAACCCTGAGAGGGATTCGATGGCCCGTGCCGGATCGACGCCGGCAGCCTGCGCCGCGGCGATCGCGGCGATCGCGTTCTGCAGGTTGTGCTCGCCCTGAAGGTCCAGTTGCAGGGGCCCAACGAGCCTGCCTCGATTGAAGACTTCAAAACACCCCGGCCCGACCACGCTTGCACTCCAGCCAACATCACGCACGCCAAACCGTTCCACTGCGCTCCAGCAGCCGCGCGCGAGGACGCGTTCGATCACTGGGTCGGCGCCGTTGACTATCAATTTTCCGGATCCAGGTATCGTTCTGACGAAATGGTGAAATTGGGTCTCAATCGCCGCAAGGTCGTGAAAGATGTCGGCATGATCGAACTCTATGTTGTTCAAAACCGCGAGTCTTGGCCGGTAATGGACCATCTTGGAACGCTTGTCGAAGAAAGCCGTATCGTATTCATCGGCTTCGATCACGAAATCGGCTCGTGTTCCCAGCCTAGCGGATACGCCGAAGTTGATCGGAACGCCACCAATGAGGAACCCCGGAACTAGCCCTGCATCCTCCAAAATCCAGGCAAGCATGGAGGACGTTGTTGTTTTTCCATGTGTCCCCGCTACTGCAAGCACGCGCCTGCCGAGCAGCGTATTTTCAGCGAGCCATTGCGGGCCGGAAGCGTAGCGGTCGCCCCGATTCAGTATGGACTCCATGAGCGGGTTGCCCCGGCTCACGACATTCCCGACCACCCATACATCAGGATTCAAGCCCACTTGATCGGCACCGTACCCTACGGTCAATTCGATGCCCTGCGCTTCAAGCTGCGTGCTCATCGGCGGATAGACATTGGCGTCGCATCCGGTGACGCGGTGGCCCGCAGCCTTGGCAATCACGGCGATACCGCCCATGAAAGTGCCGCAGATGCCAAGTATGTGGATATGCACGGGCAGACGGGCACGCCAGGAAAGATTGAAGGGCGCGCGGCCGAAAAAAGGGAACAATTCTAGCCTACTTCGCTGCGTTTTCCGGCTGCGGTATCATGCCTCGACTCCCGCCTGTTTCCCCATGCCGAAAGAAAGCAAGTTCAAGCAGCAGCAGATGCGCACCCGCATTGCCGCGGCCGCTGCACGCATGATGGCCGAGGATGGTCTCGAGGATTTTGCCCTCGCCAAACGCAAAGCCGCCCGCCAGCTGGGGGCAGAGGACACTCAGGCACTGCCGAAAAACGAGGAGATCGAGGTGGAGCTGCGGGCATACCAGTCGCTTTATCAAGGCGAGGAACAGCGTGAGCGCATCCACTACTTGCGCGAGCGGGCGCTCGAGGCAATGCGCTTGCTCGAGCAGTTCCGCCCTTACCTCGCCGGTGCTGTGCTGAAGGGCACTGCCGGACGATATAGCGATATCGACTTGCAGTTGTTCACTGATGACGGCAAGGCCGTGGAGTTTTTCCTCTTGAGCCGCAATATCGCCTACGATATCTCCGACCAGCGCCACTTCGCAGGCGACCAAGCGCGCGCCGTGTCGGTGTTGAAGCTCGATTGGCAGGGCGTGCCAGTCAATCTGGCCATCTACACCTTGAAGGAAGAGCGCGGGACTCTAAAGACCACCCTCGCTGGGCGCCCAATCGAGCGCGCCGGCATTCAAGCCGTCACACAGTTGCTCTCCCACGGCGGCAACTAAAGGGTTCGTCCACGTTCCCCGGGGCCTGGTCGCAAGAAAAACCGGGAGATTGCGCTACTCCTGGCGAAATGCGAGCTCTTTGTAAGCTAAAACATGTCCCGTACAGCATCCAAATATACATATTCTGCTATTATCTTACCGTAACTACCTTGATTGTTCCGAACGAGCTGTGGGCCGGCTTGTTGCTCTGGATCCCGCAATCTCTCGCCCATGATCCATTGGCCTTCGGGTACGTGGACCCCTCTCATTTGTGGTCGAACTGCGCCGAACACTGGACAATTTCTGACATCGGCCCCAAACTTCCTTTATGTCCAAGCCAAGACGCGCATTGGGCCCACGTTCGCGGATACCAAGAAGAATCCTGATCATTCACGGCCCCAATCTCGACATGCTGGGTACCCGCGAGCCTGAAATCTATGGGAAGGAATCCCTTGCGCGCATCAACGAGCGGCTCGGTCGCATAGCGAAGCGCGAGAGCGCCGGCCTGGAGACTTTTCAAAGCAACCATGAGGGAGCCCTGATAGAACGCGTGCACAGAGCCAAGAAGCAGCGGATTTCGTGGATCATCCTCAATCCTGGCGGGTTGACTCATACCAGCGTGGCTTTACGCGACGCTCTGGCGGCGGTCGCGATTCCGTTTCTCGAGGTGCATCTGTCGAACATCTACTCCAGGGAGCCTTTCCGGCGCCATTCGTACTTTTCCGACCTCGCCGTGGGTACGATCTGCGGACTAGGCAGCCGGGCGTACGAGTTCGCGCTGCAGTTCACCTTGCACCCAAACTGAGACCTTGTTTCGGAGTCGTTTCCGAGAGCTCCGAAACCTCGCGGAAACGGGCGTTCGTGTCCGGACCGGAAGGAGGGCAGCATGGATTTGCGCAAATTAAAAAAACTGATCGACCTCGTCGAAGAGTCGGGAATCGCCGAACTGGAGATCACCGAGGGTGAGGAGAAGGTAAAGATCGTGAAGGGCGGCTCGGGAAAGGAGGCCGTTGTCCTTTCCCCTTCCGCCCCGGCGGCGAGCCCGCTCGCAGCTCAAGCCGTGTCCGTTTTGGCAGCTGCGGCGGCTTCCGCCCCTGCCTCCACTCAGGGGGAGGCACCGACATCACTCGAAGGGCATATCGTCAAGTCGCCGATGGTTGGCACTTTCTACCGGTCGGGTTCCCCCGGCGCAAAGCCTTTCGTCGAGATCGGAGATACGGTCAAGGCGGGACAGGCCATCTGCATCATCGAGGCGATGAAGCTGATGAACGAAATCGAGGCCGACAAGGACGGCGTGATCAAGGCGATCATGGTCGAGAACGGTCAGCCGGTCGAATACGGCGAATCCTTGATGATGATCGGCTAGCACTGTGGGTATCAAAAAGGGGAGATACCCGGGCGCGCCTACTGTTCCCCATATCAGAGGTTGAAAGGCCGCCCATCAAATCATGTTCGAGAAAATTCTGATTGCCAATCGCGGAGAGATCGCCCTGCGCATCCAGCGCGCGTGCCGTGACATGGGCATCAAGACCGTCGTCGTTCATTCCGAGGCCGACAGCGAGGCCAAGTACGTGAAGCTCGCCGACGAATCGGTGTGCATCGGACCTGCGGCATCCAGTGCGAGCTATCTCAACATACCGGCCATCATCAGTGCCGCGGAGGTGACCGACGCCGAGGCAATTCATCCCGGCTACGGATTTCTCGCCGAAAACCCGGACTTTGCCGAACGCGTGGACAAGAGTGGCTTCGTTTTCATCGGTCCTCAAGCGGAGACCATCCGGCTGATGGGCGACAAAGTAAACGCAAAGCAAGTCATGGAGAAAGCCGGAGTGCCGTGCGTCCCCGGCTCGGATGGTCCGCTGCCCGATGCCCCGGAGGAAGCGCTCAAGATCGCGAGAAAGATCGGTTATCCGGTCATCGTAAAGGCAGCGGGTGGGGGCGGAGGCCGAGGCATGCGTGTCGTGCACACCGAAGCCGCGCTCAAGAGTGCAATAAGCGTCACGCGGGCGGAAGCCGGGGCGGCCTTCGGCAACGCCACCGTCTATCTCGAAAAGTACCTCGAGAACCCGCGACACATCGAGGTGCAGGTGCTCGCCGACGGGCACAAGAACGTGGTCTATCTCGGCGAGCGCGATTGCTCCATGCAGCGACGTCACCAGAAGATCATGGAGGAGGCCCCGGCACCCGAGCTTACGTCGAAGCAGCGTGCGCGCATCGGCGAGCGCTGCATCGAGGCCTGCCGCAAGATCGGCTATCGAGGGGCTGGCACTTTCGAGTATCTCTACGAGGAAGGTGAGTTCTACTTCATCGAAATGAACACACGCATCCAAGTCGAGCACCCGGTGACCGAAATGATCACTGGGGTCGACATCGTCCAGGAGCAAATCCGCGTCGCGGCGGGCGAGCGCCTCTCCGTGCGACAGAAGGACATCGAGCTTCGCGGCCACGCGATAGAGTGCCGCATCAATGCCGAGGACCCATTCCGTTTCACGCCATCGCCCGGGCGCATTACGTCTTATCACCCTCCAGGGGGACCCGGTATCCGGGTCGATACGCATATTTACCAAGGCTACACGGTGCCGCCCAACTACGACTCGTTGATCGGCAAAGTCATCGCGTACGGGGAGAACCGCGACCAGGCGATCCGGCGGATGCGCATCGCGCTCTCCGAAATGGCAATCGAGGGCATCCAGACCAATATCCCGCTGCATCAGGAACTCCTGCTCGATAACCGCGTGATAAAAGGAGGGGTGAACATCCACTATCTCGAGCAGAAGCTCGCCCAGCAAAAGAAGCGCGATGCGGCAAGGTAGAGGATCGAACGCGTGACGTTTGCCGCGCTCGTCCTGGTAGTGAAAGCGGAGGAGGTCGACCCTCTCTCCGACGCGCTGCTAGCTGCAGGCGCGCTGTCAGTCAGCTGCGAGGACGCCAACGTGGAGCCTGCAGCGGAAACGCCACATTTTGATGAATCGGGCGAGTCCGTATGGGCCCGGGTGAAACTCACCGCGTTGTGCAAAGTCCAACCCGAGCCCGGACAATTGCTCCTGCGCGCGTGCGATCTAGCCGGTATCGCAGTACCGATTCATGAGCTGCGTAGCGTTCCCGACGAGGATTGGGTCGCGAAATCGAGGGAACAGTTTGCTCCGATCCGGGTTTCGGAGCACTTGTGGATCGTGCCGACTTGGCGCGCGCCGCCGGAGCCCGATGCGGTCAACCTTGTGCTCGATCCTGGACTCGCGTTCGGTACCGGCGCCC
>VBCT01000276.1 GCA_005882235.1 Betaproteobacteria bacterium | reverse complement strand
GCTCAAGCGCGCGCTCACCGATCCGCGCTTGTTCAGCGGCATCGGCAACGCCTATTCGGACGAGATCCTGCACCGGGCGAAGCTCTCCCCCTTCGTGCAGACCCGGTCCCTTTCGGAAGAGGACCTCAGGCGGCTCCAGGATGCAACGCGGGCGAGCCTCACCGAATGGACCGAGCGCTTGCGCCGCGAGGCGGGCGCGGATTTTCCGGAGAAAGTCACCGCCTTTCGCGTGTGCGGGTCGCCGGTGCAACGCATCGTGTACGCAGACAACGAGACCAACTACTGCGCGCGCTGCCAGACGGGCGGCAAGATCCTCGCCGACCGCGCCCTCTCGCGCCTGCTCAAGGCGAGCTGGCCGCGCTCGATCGACGAGCTCGACTGAATGGCCGACCCTTGCTATTGCCTGGGTCCCGGGCTAGATTCTTGACCGCCGCCGGGATTGTCCCGCCGGCAACCGTTCAGACGGAGGTCGATCATGCACGGCTTTCCAATTCCGATTACCGCCCTGTACGCGGGCGTGTTGGGCATCCTCCTCGTGGTGATCAGCGCGCGGGTCAGCGTGCTTCGGGCGAAGTTCAAGGTCATGTTCGGTGACGGCGGCAAGGAGCCGCTGATGCGCGCGATTCGCGCGCAAGGAAACTTCACCGAGTATGTCCCCCTCGCCCTGCTGCTCATAGGCATGGTGGAGTGGGCGGGGATGAGACCCTGGGTAGTGCACTCGCTCGCGGGCGGGCTGCTTGCGTCACGGCTGATCCACTATTGGGGAATCACGGCCCGCAAAGACCCGGGCCGCGGAATCGGAGTGACGATCAGCTGGATAGTGCTCGCCGTCTCGGGGCTGACCGTCCTGTACCAGCGCTGGGGCGCCTGAGCACCGTATGGAACGACAATCCGACGATGGGACTCAAGCTCAATCTCGGCTCAGGCCAGCAGCCGCAGCCCGGCTTCGTGAACGTGGACAAGTTCGGCGAGCCCGACCTGAAATGCGATCTCGAGGTGCTTCCGTGGCCGTGGCCGGAAAATTCGGTTTCCGAGATTCTGCTGACGCACGTGCTGGAGCACCTGGGTGCGAAGACCGACACGTTTATCGGGATCATGAAGGAAATGTATCGCGTATGCGAACCGGGGGCGAAGATACGCATCGTCGTCCCCCATCCGCGCCACGACGACTTTCTCAACGATCCGACCCACGTGCGGCCCGTAACGCATCCCGTGCTGGAACTCTTCTCCAGGCAGAAAAACCTGCTGTGGAAGGAAACGGGCGCGGCCAATACGCCGCTTGCCCTTTATCACAATGTCGATTTCGAGGTGGTCGAAGCCAGGCACGTTCTGGACGAACCCTACTCGACGCAACTGCAAAACCGCGAGCTCGGTAGCGAAGATCTCCAGGGACTACTGCGCAAGTACAACAACGTGGTGAAGGAAAGCCACTTCACGCTTGAAGTGATCAAAAACCGCCCCGAGGCCTGAGCCTCGGAGCGTTGGATCAGCTGTGGACGACGACGCCGATCACGACAGCCAGATCGAGCAGGACCCAGCCGACACAAGCAAGGTAAATCGTCTTGTCGTGCTTTTGCAGGCCATAAACGAACCACAGGCATGCGCCGATGAGATACGAGACCCACGAAATGAGGGAGACACCGCCGGCGTTGTGCTCGATCCAGATCGTGAGCACCTGCGGCACGGTCATAAGCATGGTGAACACCGACAGCCCCCTCAGGAGCTTTTCCAGACCGGTGGCGGGCGCCGAAGCTTGCGCCCGGGTGACGCAGGGACCATCACAAGGAAGCATCGTCATCGTGTCGCTCCTTATCACTCGCGCTCACGGCGATGCTACCTGGGGTTCGCATGAATTGTCCGACTATTTCACCACCAGCACCCCGCCTTTTTCGAGCTTCGCCATCACGCCCGCGACGATGCGGTCGCAGCGCGCTCCGGCGAAAGCGAATGCGTCGCCGTAGGCGAGGTCGATTTCCTTCGAGAGCGCCTCGCGCAAAAGGCCCCGCGCTCGGAAGAAGCGCGAGCGCACGGTCGCCTCCGGAATGCCGAGCGCAGCGGCGGACTCCTCGACGGAGAGCTCCTCCAGGGCGCGCAGCACGAACACGGTCCGGAACGCGTCGGGCAGCTCGTCGATTTTCGACTCGAGCAGCCGGCGCGTCTGTGCGCGCTGGGCGGCGCCTTCGGGCTGCTCCGGTAGAGTTTCGTCCATGTTTCCCTCCGCGGCTTCGCCATCCTCCTGCGTCTCGCCGCTCAGTTGGATGATTTCGGCCCCGCGGGTGCGCTTGCGTGCGCGTCCGATCGCCTCGTTCACGACGATGCGGACCAGCCAGGTGGACAGCTTTGCCTCGCCGCGGAACCCGCTCATTCCCCGGTACGCGAGCAGATAGGCTTCCTGCACCGCGTCCTCGGCCTCGGCGTCGTCCTTGAGGATGCTGCGCGCCGTACGGTAGAGCTTCTGGTTGTGCCGGCGCATCAGCAGCTCGAAGGCATGCCTGTCGCCGGTCGCGATGCGCCGCGCCAGTTCCGGGTCGGTCAGTTTGTCGTAAGCGATCGCTGCGGTCGCGGGTTGCATAGGCACCTCTTGCTGCTTTTTACACCGGTTTCACGCGATTGGATGGAGATTGTGCCCGCCGCGTTCCCCCTATCATTTCATTTCTACAGCGACTTCAGGTACTCGATCAGGTCGCCTTTTTCCCGTTCGTTCAGCCCGAGTCTGAAGTTGCCGTCGTAGTGCTCGATGACGTCCCGCAGAGTTGCAAAGCGCCCGTCGTGAAAGAAACCGCCCTTCTGGTGCGTCCACAGCCCCGCGAGCGGGGCGGTACGATACATATGGGTCGGCGAGCGGTCGGCCTGGAACGAATCCACGCCCATCTCGGCCGGCGTGTGCAGGTTGTGTCCCGGTTCTGTATACAGCGGCGGAACGTGGCAAGTCGCGCACTTGCCCTGGTTGTCGAAGACCTCCTTGCCCCGCTCTGCGGCAGCCGCGTCGAAACTTCCGACCGGCGGCTTGGGCGCCTTGAGGGCGAGCTGATAGGCATGAAGCGCGGGAAGCTTGGCCGTGACGAGGTCCGGGGTGCCGCGCGTGTTCCACGAGCCGCTCCTCGCGGACACGGGATACTGGACCGGATCGCTCAAGCGCTGATCGAAGAAAGTCCCCGAGCCGTGCATCTCCGTCACGGCGACGTAGGCGTTCCAATACGGCACCGAGCCGAAGCCCGTCCAGGTGTGGAGGTTCACGCCGGCGAGGCCGAACGCGGGCGGAATCAGCGTGCCCGCCTGCCCGCCGTCCGGACGCAAGGCTTTGCCGTCCTTGTCGAGCTCGGCGTCGAAGCGCCCGGGGCCCCAGCTGTTCAGCACCGCGTTTACCGTGGCCACATCGACTCGCAGCAGGTCG
>VBCT01000244.1 GCA_005882235.1 Betaproteobacteria bacterium | reverse complement strand
CGCCGGTGCCAAGGCCGGTCGCTCTTCGGAGTGGCGCGTTGACTCGTGGTCTGGGCCAGCTTCCTGAGCCGCCCGATCGCCAGCGTTGCGGCTTCGATGTTCCCCTGAAGGGCCGCGCTTTCCGCGTTCGTTCCCGGCGATTTCTTCTCACGCGGGAGCAGTTCGTACAATTTGCCGAGCGCCCAGTTGCATGACAAGGGAACACCGGACTCCTTTTCCCTTTCCTGACGCTGCATCTCGATGCCCGCAAGGGCGTCGATCAATTCGGGGGTCGCATGCTCTGTATTCATTTGGCGCTCCTTCCGGACATCAAGACGCTCGCAAGTTCGCGTCGATCAACATCTTTGCGGCGCGAGCAATGCTCCTTGCCGGGCCGCGCACCCCTAGAGTCTGTGTAGTGACCTGGGCGCCTTCCATCAGGAGAAAGAGCTGGTCGGCCAGTAGTCTGGGTTCCGGGGCTTCCATCTGGGTACACATCTGGACGAGCCGGGAGCGCAATTTCGCCTTGTGTGCCTCGATCACCTTTCTTGCAGGGTGATCCTTCTCGGTGAGTTCGACCGCCGTGTTCGCCATCGGGCAGCCCCGGGCCTTGGGATCGGCAACGTGCTTGGCCAACAGAGCGAAGGCGGCCTTGATCTGCCTGCGGGGATCCTTGGGATGCCGGCTCGCCATCGCGTCCCAGGTTTTCCAGAAATTGGCGTCGTGCTCGCGCAGCCATTCGGCCACCAGCTCGTCCTTGGAAGGGAAGTTCCGGTACAGGCTCATCTTGGTCGTGTCGGCTTCTGCGGCAATCGTTTCCACCCCGACCGCACGGATCCCCTTGAGGTAGAAGAGCTCGGAGGCCGTATCGAAGATGCGTTTCCGGGCGCTCGGGCGGTTCGCGTCCCGCTTCCGGCGAAGCGATTGTCCGTTGATCCTGGGGTTTCTGGTCATGTTCAATCTTTGATTGACAGGAGAGTTACCGGTCAGTATCATACCACCTGCTTCTGGAAACGACCAGTCAGTATCTCACCGCTAGTATCTCGCCGCTTTTGCTGGCAGTCAGATGGATGGGCGGTTCTTCTTTGGCCGCGAATAGCGAGCGGCCACCAATCGAACATTAAGGATGCCATGTCATGATGAAAATCCGTCCCTTGCACGACCGCGTTGTGGTGGAGCGTCTCGATGAGGAGCGCAAATCCGCAGGCGGCATCGTCATTCCCGACAACGTCGCAGAGAAGCCCGACCAGGGCGAGGTCATCGCCGTCGGCAAAGGCAAGATCCTCGAAGACGGCAAGGTGCGCCCGCTCGATGTCAAAGTCGGCGACCGCATCCTGTTCGGCAAGTTCTCCGGCCAGGCCGTGAAAGTCGAAGGCACTGAATACCTCGTGATGCGTGAAGACGACATCATGGGCGTCGTCGCAAAGTAGGACCAACCCATTAAGGAGTAGACAAATGTCAGCCAAAGATGTCCGGTTTCATGAGTCCGCGCGCCACAAGATGCTCGCGGGCGTCAATATCCTCGCCGATGCGGTCAAGGTGACCCTCGGACCCAAGGGCCGCAACGTGATCCTCGATCGCTCCTATGGCGCACCCACGATAACCAAGGACGGCGTGTCGGTGGCCAAGGAAATCGAGCTGAAGGACAAGTTCGAGAACATGGGCGCGCAGATGGTGAAGGAAGTCGCCTCGAAGACTTCGGACGTCGCCGGCGACGGCACTACCACCGCCACGGTGCTCGCGCAATCAATCGTGAAGGAGGGCATGAAGTTCGTCGCCTCCGGAATGAATCCGATGGACCTGAAACGCGGGATCGACAAGTCTGTCATCGCAGTGGTCGAAGAGCTGAAGAAAATGTCCAAGGCTTGCACCACCAGCAAGGAAATCGCCCAGGTCGGCGCGATCTCGGCCAACGCGGACAGCGAGATCGGCAAGATCATCTCCGACGCAATGGAGAAGGTCGGCAAGGAAGGCGTGATCACAGTCGAGGACGGCAAAGGCCTGCAGACCGAGCTCGAGGTGGTCGAAGGCATGCAGTTCGACCGGGGATACCTGTCGCCCTATTTCATCAACAACGCCGAAAAGCAGATGTCGGTCCTGGACAATCCCTACGTGCTCCTGTACGACAAGAAGATCGCCAACGTCCGCGACCTGCTTCCGCTCCTTGAGCAGGTGGCGAAGGCCGGGCGGCCGATGCTCGTCATCGCCGAGGAAGTCGAAAGCGAAGCCCTTGCGACCCTCGTCGTGAATAACCTCCGCGGAATCCTGAAGACCTGCGCGGTGAAGGCGCCGGGGTTCGGCGACCGCCGCAAGGCAATGCTCGAAGACATCGCCGTCCTTACCGGCGGCCAGGTCATCGCAGAAGAAGTCGGCCTGACCCTGGAGAAGGCGACGCTCAAGGACCTTGGCCAGGCGAAACGGGTCGAAATAGACAAGGAAGAGACGACCCTCATCGACGGCGCGGGAGATCCCAAGGCGATCGAGGCGCGGGTGAAGAGCATCCGCACCCAGATCGAGGAAGCGACCAGCGACTACGACAAGGAAAAACTGCAGGAGCGGGTGGCCAAGCTCGCCGGCGGCGTTGCGATCGTCAAGGTGGGCGCTGCGACCGAAATCGAGATGAAAGAAAGAAAGGCCCGCGTCGAGGACGCGCTGCACGCGACCCGCGCGGCGGTCGAGGAAGGCATCGTCGCCGGCGGCGGCGTGGCCTACATCCGCGCCCGCAGCGCGCTGGACAATATCACGGGCGACAACCCCGACCAGGAGGCCGGCATCAAGATCGTGCGCCGCGCCCTGGAAGAGCCGTTGCGCCAGATCGTCGCCAACGCGGGCGAGGAGCCCTCGGTCGTGCTGAACAAGATCGCCGAAGGTAAGGGCAACTTCGGCTTCAATGCGCAGACTGAAGCCTACGGGGATCTCGTAGAGATGGGCGTAGTCGACCCGACCAAGGTCGCGCGCACGGCGCTGCAGAACGCAGCCTCGGTCGCCGGCCTGCTGCTCACGACCGAAGCGATGGTGGCCGAGTTAGTGGAAGAAAAAGAGGGTGTCGGCCCCGGCGGCCGCGGCATGGGCGGCATGGGCGGCATGCCAGGGATGGATATGTAAGCCCGGTCCGGACCAGGCGAGCTCAGTCTCGCCTGGCAAGTGCCGGGATGGTCAGCGGCTAGCGAAAACGGGATGCCTACCAGTGTTTCTTTCGACTCGGCATGGCATGATCTGAATCGCAGATCCACGATTCTTTGGCTCCTGTTCTTTGGTTGCTTCCCTGGGGTGTTTCTCCTTCTTTACCTGTTGAACGACTTGCTCCTCCAGGACGCACCGATACTCGTTATCGCGCTCGCCTGGATGGCCGCAATTGCCTGGGCCGGGCAGAAGGCTGTTCTTCGAGAACTGGTACTTCTTCAAGCCGCTCAGGCGCAGTTGCGCATGTTGCAGCCTGCAAAGGTAGGCGAGAGACATACCGCGGCGGGACTGAGGATCCTCTACGTCGTAGGTCAACCCGGGAGCCCGCAGCGATGACCGAACGATATCTCGAGGACTTCGCGGCAGGGCAGACGTTCGGCTCGGGACGCCTGCGCGTCGAAAAGGAACGGATCAAGACCTTCGCCGCCGAATTCGACCCGCAGCCCTTCCATCTCGACGAAGAGGCCGCGCGCGGCTCGATTTTCGGCGGGTTGGCGGCGAGCGGCTGGCACACCGCCGCGATGACCATGCGGCTACTGGTGGAGAGCGAGTTGAAGCCCGCGGGCGGAATCATCGGCGCGGGGTTCGACGAGTTCCGCTGGCCGCGGCCGGTGCGGCCCGGGGACGAGCTCTACCTTGAGAGCGAAATTCTCGAAGTGCGGCCTTCCAAGTCCCGTCCGGAGCAGGGATTGATCAAGGTGAGGACGACGACGAAGAATCAGAACGGTGAGCCGGTACAGGTCTCCATCGGCAATCTCGTCGTCCCGCGGCGGCCTGCATGAGCTTATGGTTCCGGAACTCCGCCGGCGGCGGCCGAAAAAAAGGCCCGGACGGGATTTACTGCCGCCGGGCCAGGTACTTCGGGTGCTTATAGAAAGGTAGATATAAACACCCGTCTACACCCGGCGCCATCATCCCCCTCTGCTCCGAGGCGCTCTGTGCGTTTGCGCACACACATAAAAAAAAGCCCGGAACGGGATTGCCGTTTTCCGGGCCAGGGACTTCGAGTGTCTATCAGGGAGGCGATATACACCCGTTTCGATCATCCCCTTCTATCCGAGGACGTTCTGTGCGGTCGCGCACATAAAGAAATATTAATATTTATGCACGCGTCATAGGCCGTTCAGGCCACGGTCCTTGACGGAATTCAAACCGCGGCGTCAGCCCTTTTGGGTCGTTCAAAGAACCGTAGTAATGATGTGATCTTCCGGGTCTTCTGCCCGGTGATGTCGTACCCAGCAATGAAGATCGCCTGGTGCTCCGAATCGAACCGCCGGTGCCATAAGAACCATCTGAATGTCCCGTCCTGGCAGCGCAAGCCGAATTCCAATGGCTCGAAGTCGTCCTCGGTCAGGAGCCGCTCCACCAACGCGACGGCGGCCTGCCCACGCTGCATCAGCTCGCGCAGAGGCCGGTCGAGCAGCTCCTGCGCGGGGTATCCGAGGATTTTCTCCCACGCCGGGTTGAGAAATTTCAGCTTGCCGTCGAAACTGGCGAGGCCCAGCAAAACGGGCGCCGGGTCGGAGGCGAGCCTGCGCTTGCCGCGCATGGGGCTGGTGAGGCGAGATAGGAAGCGGGTGCCGTTCATTGCAACCTCCTGTCGGAGCCGATTATCTCCGTCCCCTCGAAGGGTTCTGTGCGCCAGCGCACAGAACGCGAGGGTTTTCGCCTCGTACCGGCCTTTTTCCTCATAATGCCGGCCCGCTTCCGGCGCTGGCGCGATGCACAATGACACCGAACAACGACAGCTGTGTAGAGGACCAGTCTGTACGATAACGCACATAAAAGGCGTACTATGGGGGGTCTGCCAGGAGGAAAGGGGAACCTAGCTTTTTGCAGCGGTCTTGATTGGAGGAGACCATGAGTGAGAATCTCGCCGCATCCGCTACCCCCACTCAAAATCATCTTCTTGCCGCGTTGCCCGAGGCGGATTACGAGGGCCTGCGGCCAGACCTGGAACTCGTGTCGCTTCCGCTCGGCATGGCTGTCTACGAGTCCGGCGGTAAATTGGACCACGTGTATTTCCCCACCAACTGCATCGTTTCGCTCCTCTACGTCTTGGAAGACGGTGCATCGGCGGAAATCGCGGTCGTGGGACACGAGGGCCTGGTCGGCGTCGCGCTTTTCATGGGCGGGGAATCCACGTCGAGCCGGGCCGTGGTGCAAAGCGCCGGCGACGCGTACCGGCTTCCGTCGAAAATCCTGAAAAGGGAATTCGAGCGCAACGGCCCGTTGCAGCATCTGCTGCTGCGCTACACCCAGGCGCTGATCACGCAGATGGCGCAGACGGCCGTATGCAATCGGCACCATTCCGTTGAGCAGCAACTGTGCCGCTGGCTGCTGTTGAGCCTGGACCGGCTGCCATCGAGCGAGCTCGACATGACCCAGGAACTGATCGCGAACATGCTGGGAGTGCGCCGCGAGGGCGTTACGGAGGCCGCTGGGAAGCTGCAAACGGCGGGATTGATTCAATACAATCGCGGTCATATCAAGGTGGTCGACCGGCCGAAGCTGGAAGAGCGCGTGTGCGAGTGCTACGCGGTAGTCAAGCGGGAGTCCGATCGCTTGCTTCCCCAAGGGGAAGAAGCCCGATAGTACGTTCAGCACCGGTGTCGCCGCCTCCGTGTGCTGGCGTACATACGGCCTTCGTTGTGCATGCTAGTGTCGCCGCCTGTCTGTGCCCTGGTGGGGCGAACGAAAGAGTCCCGTGCGCGCTGCGAGCCGAGCACCCGTCGCGAACAGCATGCTCGCCGCCTTGCCGCGCAAGCAGTATCGGCGCCTGCTCTCGAGTCTCGAATCGGTGGCGTTGACTTTCGGTGAAGTCCTGCACGAACCGGGGGAGCGGATCCAGCACGTCTACTTTCCCGGCGACTCGCTCGTCTCCTTGCTGACGGTAGTAGACGGCCATCTGGCCCTGGAAGTCGGTATGGTCGGACGTGAGGGCATGGTCGGCGTTCCCCTGTCCTTGGGAACGGACGTCTCGCCCGTTCGCGCGCTGGTGCAGGGAGCCGGAACGGCGATGAGGATGAAGTCGGCGCGCTTCTCAGACGAAATCCGGAAAAGCCCGCAATTGCAGCAAGAGATCAGCCGCTATACGCGCGCATTGATGGCCCAGATCACGCAGACAGCCGCTTGCAACCGCTTCCACGTCGTGGGGGCGCGCCTTGCCCGTTGGCTGCTGATGACTCGGGACCGCGTTCGCTCGGACGAATTCCGCCTTACGCACGCGTTTCTGGGCCACATGCTCGGAGTGCGGCGGGTCGGTGTCACCATGGCCGCGCGCGCGCTGCAAAAAAGGAAGCTGATCGCCTACACCCGCGGCAACATCAAGATC
>VBCT01000191.1 GCA_005882235.1 Betaproteobacteria bacterium | reverse complement strand
TCCACATCGGTGGAGCGGCGTCGCGCGCCGCCGCGGCGAACCAGGTGGAAGCGAAGTCGAACGGCACCGTGCGCTTTACCCCGCAGATACGCTACGTCACCAACCCGAAGGGCGAGAAAGTGGTCATCTCCCGCACCGGCGAAGTGCTCGTCACCGACGACAACGGTCGCGAGCGCGAGCGCCACAAGGTGCCCTACGGCGCAACGCTCCTCGCTGCCGACAGCAAGCCCGTCAAGGCGGGGCAGACGCTCGCTTCGTGGGACCCGCATACCCGCCCGATCATCACCGAGTACGGCGGCATCGTGCGCTTCGAGCACATCGAGGAAGGCGTCACCGTCGCCAAGCAGATCGACGAGGTGACGGGCCTCTCGACGCTCGTCGTGATCGATCCCAAGCGCCGCGCCGCGGCGGGCAAGGGCCTGCGCCCGCAGGTGAAATTGCTGAACGAATCGGGCGAGGAGATCCGCATCGCCGGCACCGACCATCCGATCACCATCACGTTCCAAGTCGGCTCGCTCATCACGGTCCGGGACGGCCAGCAGGTGCAGGTGGGCGAGGTGCTCGCGCGCGTTCCGCACGAGACCTCCAAGACCCGCGACATCACCGGCGGTTTGCCTCGCGTGGCTGAGCTCTTCGAGGCGCGCTCGCCCAAGGATGCGGGGCTGCTCGCCGAGATCACGGGAACGGTGTCCTTCGGCAAGGACACCAAGGGCAAGCAGCGCCTGGTTATCACCGATCCGGAGAGCGTCTCCCACGAGTACCTGATCCCGAAGGACAAGCACGTTATGGCGCACGATGGTCAAGTCGTGAATAAGGGCGAATTCATCGTAGACGGCCCGGCCGACCCGCACGACATCCTGCGCCTGCAGGGGGTGGAAGCGCTCGCGCGCTACATCACGGACGAGGTGCAGGACGTATATCGCCTCCAGGGGGTCAGGATCAACGACAAGCACATCGAGGTCATCGTGCGGCAAATGCTCAGGCGCATCCAGGTGGAGGACGCGGGCGACACCCGCTTCATCCCGGGCGAGCAGGTGGAGCGCGCGGACGTGCTCGAGGAAAACGAGAAGGTGCAGGCCGAGGGCAAGAAACCGGCGACCTACAGCTACATGCTGCTCGGTATCACCAAGGCGTCGCTGTCGACCGACTCGTTTATCTCGGCGGCCTCGTTCCAGGAGACCACCCGAGTTCTCACCGAAGCGGCGATCATGGGCAAGAAGGACGACCTGCGCGGGCTCAAGGAAAACGTCATCGTCGGCCGGCTCATCCCGGCGGGGACGGGCATGGCATACCACAACGCGCGCAAGAACGCGCCGCCTGCGCAACTGTTCGAGGAAGGTACGCCGGCCGCCGAGGCCGAAGCAGCGGCAGCGGCCGCGCACATCGAGAACGCCTAAAGGCGCCGGCGTCGTGGCTGTCTGCGGGTGCTGGGGGCGGCGGCGCTCGCGCCCTGGCCCGCCGCGGCCCAGACGACCGACGCCTGGCCGAGCCGGCCCGTTCGCTTCATTCTCCCGTTCCCGCCCGGCGGTGGCACGGACATCCTGGGCCGCATCATAGCGGAGCGTTTGACCGCGAGCCTCGGCCAACCCGTGGTCACGGAAAATCGCGGCGGGGCGGGCGGGAACGTCGGAGCCGAAGGCGCAGCCCGATCCGCTCCCGACGGCTACACGATCGTCCTGGTTGCGCCTTCGCTCGCCATCAGCAAGAGCCTCTACTCCAAGCTCAACTACGATCCAGTGAAGGATTTCGCGCCGGTGAGCCTCGTCGCAACCGTGCCGAACGTCATGGTCACCCATCCCTCGGTGCCCGCGGCCACGCTCGCGGAATTCATCCGGCTCGCGAAGACGAAACCCGGAGAAATGAACTTCGGCTCCGGCGGCAGCGGCACTTCCAACCACCTTGCCGGGGAACTCTTCAACATCGTGGCCGGAGTGAAGCTCGTTCACGTTCCCTACAAGGGCGTGAACCTCGCGATGAACGACGTGCTCTCGGGCCAGATCCATCTGGTGGTGATCGGAGTACCGGCGGCGGCCCCGCACATCAAGGCGGGGAAGCTGAGAGCGCTCGCCCTGGTGGCGCCGCAGCGCGCGGCCGCGCTGCCCGAAGTGCCGACCGTCGCCGAAGCCGGGCTGCCGAATTTCGAAGTCACCACCTGGTACGGGATCCTCGCACCCGCAGGCACGCCGAAGCCGATCGTCGCGCGGCTCAATGCCGAGCTCGTGAAAACCATGCATGCGCCGGATCTGAAAGAGCGCCTCGCGGCGATGGCCACCGACCCGGCGACGAGCACGCCGGAGGAATTCGCCGACTACATCAAGCGGGAAATCGCGAAGTGGGGCGAGGTCGTCCGCCAGGCCGGGTTGAAGGCCGACTGACGCTCAGCCCTTGATATGCGTGCGCAGCAGCGCAGCGAACTCGCCGCTCGGAATGGGCTTGCTGAAAAAGAAACCCTGCATCTCGTCGCAGTCGCGGTCGCGAAGGAAGGTCTGCTGCTCCTTTGTCTCGACCCCTTCGGCCACGATTGTGAGGTTGAGGCTTTTGCCCATGGCGATGATCGCCTCGGTCAGCGCTTTGTCCTCGGTGTTCTGCGGAAGATCGCGGATGAAGGAGCGGTCCACCTTGAGCGTGTCGATCGGAAAGCGCTTGAGGTGCGTGAGCGAGGAGTAGCCGACCCCGAAGTCGTCGATCGCGAGCCGCACGCCCATCTTCTTGATTTCGGCGAGCACCCTTCCGGCGCGCTCGGTGTTCTGGATCACCATGCTCTCGGTGAGCTCGAGCTCGAGCAGCGCCGGCTGCAACCCGGTGCTTTCCAGAGCGGCAGCGATGTCCTTGACCAGATCTTCGTCGGCGAACTGGCGTGCCGATAGGTTCACGGCCATGTGCAGCGGTGGAAGGCCTTCCCGCAGCCAGGCGACGCTTTGCGCGCATGCGGTGTGCAGCACCCATTTTCCGAGCGGCACGATGAGCCCGGTTTCCTCTGCGAGCGGAATGAACTGGGCCGGCGGCACCATGCCGAGATCGGGGTGCTGCCAGCGCACCAGCGCCTCCACGCCGTTGATTTTTCCCGTGTGTAGATCGAGCTTCGCCTGGTAGTGGAGCACAAACTCGCTGCGCTCTAGGCCTCTGCGCAGACTTGTCTCCAGCGCCAGCCGCTCGAAGGAATGGACGTTCATCTCCTCGGAGTAGAACTTGTAGTTGTTCTTGCCGTCCTCCTTCGCGCGGTACATGGCGATGTCCGCATTCTTCATCAAGGCGTGCTCGTCCTGTGCCTCGGCCGGAAACATGCAGATGCCGATGCTCGCCGTCACCCGGCATTCCTGTTTTTGGATCACCATCGGCTTGACGAGGGTGGAAAGGACCTTGCGCGCCACCGCCTCGACCTGCCTGGCTTCGCTCACTTCTTGGACGAGGACCACGAATTCGTCGCCTCCTAAGCGTGCAACGACGTCGCTCGCGCGCACCGTTTGGGTGAGGCGGGCCCCCATCTCCTGAAGCAGCCTGTCCCCAGCCTCGTGGCCGAGGGTGTCGTTGATGTTCTTGAAGCGGTCGAGGTCGATGAACAGCACGGCGAAATTGCGGTTGTAACGGCGCGCGTTCTGGATCGCGAGGTTGAGCACCTCGCTGAACATCGTCCGGTTCGGCAGCGAAGTCAGGGCGTCGTGGTTGGCGAGGAACTGGATTCGCTCCTCGTCCTGCTTGCGCTCGGAGATGTCCTTGCCGACGCCACGGTAACCCCGAAAGGTGCCGCTTGAGTCGAATACCGGCTCGCCGCTGATGCTGATCCAGACCTTCTTGCCGGATTCGTCCGGCCGGCACAGTTCCACGTCCCGGAACGGCTTGTGCGCCTCGAGAAGGGCAATGTGCTCCGCCCACTGGTCGGCCGTCATGTTGATGTAGTTCTGCTCCCAGCGCTTCTTGCCTATGATGGGTTGGAGGGTGAGCGTGTTCACCCGTTCCGAGCCGGTTCCGGACATCGAGGTGAAGCGGAATTGATCGTCCTGCTCCCAGTACATGTCGGTGGAAAGCTGGGTCAGGCTGCGAAAACGCTCTTCACTCTCGCGCAGTGCACTCTCCGAGGCGAGGCGCTCGCTGATGTCCCGCGAGATGGCGGCGATGATGTACGCGTCCCCCGAGCGCAGCACGTGCCGCGTCGATTCGAACGGAAACGTCGAGCCGTCCTTGCGGCGGTAGTGGCTGTGCATGCCTGTAATGTGCGAGGGATTCGCGATGAATTCGTCGTAGGCGCGCTCGAGCTGCTCGCGGCTCGTTGGAAGCACATCGTGCGGGCCCATATTGAGCAATTCTTCCCGGGAGTAACCGAGCAACCTGCATGAAGTTTCGTTGACGTCCACGAAACGCATGGTGGCGCGGTCGATCAGCACGATCATGTCTGCGGAGTTGTCCATGGCGAGGCGAAACCGGCGCAGCGTCTCCTCGGAGCTGAGGCGCTCGCTCACGTCCCGCGCGATAGAAACAATGACGTGCCCTTCCCCGGAACGCACCGCGCGGGGAAACGACTCGACGGGAAGCTGAGAGCCGTCCTTGCGGCGGTAATGACCTTCCACCGTCGGCGCGTTCAGCTCGCCGGCGATCATCCGCTCGTAGAGTCGGGTGAGTTCCTCGCGGGTCGTCGAGAAAATATCGGGCGGTCCCATCGTCAGCAGCTCCTCCCGGCTGTAGCCGAGCGCCCGGCATGCCGCGTCGTTGACGTCGACGTAGCGGAGGCTGGTGGGGTCGATGAGAAGCATCAGGTCCGCCGAGGCGTCCATCGCGGCGCGGAACCGCTGCTGCTCTTCCTCCGCGCGCTTGCGCTCCAAAAACTGGCCAATCTGACTACCGATCGCGAGTATCGCCTTCAGCAATCGCTCGTCCGGTTCGCGCACTTGACGGCTGTTGAAAGCGAGCACGCCGATCGTCTTTCCTTCCGATATGACCGGAAAGACGAATCCGCCGCGTAGGCCGACGTCGGCTGTAAAAGCCGTCTGCAGCACACGAGCGTCCTTGGTGACATCGGCGACCCAAAGCGGCTGCCCCGATTGCCACACCTGGCCCACCAGCCCGACGCCCGGCTTGTAGACAACCTCGGACGACCGCTGGTTCGACTCCTCGAGAAACTGCTGGATCGCGGCATCCGGCACGCCCCAAGACACCTCAAGGCGCAGCGCACCAACCTCCTCGTCCACGCGCAAGTATCGGCCACACTCCCAGCGCTCGGTTTCGCATATGGCTTGGATCATCGCGGTCATCGCCGCGGTGACGCTCTCGGCTTCGGCGATCGAGTGCGCCACCGAGTGCTCCAGGCTTTGCAACTCCTGCGCGCGCCGGGCGTAAGTGACGTCCTTAGCGGTGCCACGATAGCCCCGGAATCGGCCTTTGTCGTCGACAATCGGCTGCCCGCTCGTGCTGATGTACCGCATCCCGCCCTTTGAATCCGGGCGCTTGAAGAGAAAGTCGGTGAACGGCTGTCGCGCTTTCAACGCGGCCTTGTGTTTGTCCCAGCTGCCGTCGTCGCCGAGTGGAACCGCGCCGCGGTCCCAGCGGTACGTCCCGAGGAAATTCTTCGTGTCGATGCCGTGCCCCAGGGTGCCGCCCGTGACGAGAGTAAAGCGGCAGTTTTCATCCTGCTCCCAGTACCATTCGGAGGTGAGCTCGGTGAGGACTTGGAAGCGCTCCTCCCACACCCGCAATTTCTCGTCTAGAGCGAGCGGCTTCTTCGGTTTCTTCCTGGCTTCCATGTCCAACTTACGGGTTTCGCTGGGTGACACCTCGCCTGGTTGCAAAAGTATGCGCGGCTGGCACGGAAGCACGCAAGCGGACCCGATATCACCGTCGATGTGAACTTACAGAAAACAGTCCGGCCGGCCGGGTCATTTCCGGCCCTCCCAAGCGTTCCCTTCAGGCTCTGCTCTGTCGGCGTTCGCCGAAAGCATCCGCGCGGGCTGCGGGACGCGCGCGCAGGTACTGCGGCGGGATGCGCGGGGCCGCACCCAGCTCGATCGCGGCGTGCCAGGCCCAGCGCGGGTCCCAGAGAAAGCCGCGCGCGAGCGCGACCATGTCGGCTTTGCCTTCGGCGACGACTCTCTCGGCCTGTCCCGCTTCGGTGATCAGGCCGATCGCGATGGTGATGATCCCCGCGTCCTTGCGGATGCGCTCGGCGAAGGGCACCTGGTAGCCGGGTGCGACGGGGATCGCCTGGTTCTTCATCAGCCCGCCGCTCGAGCAATCGATCCAATCGCAGCCGAGTTTCTTCAATTCCCGGGCAAACACGACGGTCTGCTCGAGGTCCCATCCGCCCTCGATCCAGTCGGTGCATGAGACGCGCACTCCGAGGGGCTTCCCTTCCGGCCACGCGCCGCGCACGGCGGAAAAGACCTCGAGCGGAAATCGCATCCTGTTGGCGAGCGAGCCGCCGTATTCGTCCTCGCGTCGGTTCGAGAGCGGCGACAGGAATTCGTGCATGAGATAACCGTGAGCCGAATGCAACTCGATCGCGTCGAACCCGATTCGCTCTGCGCGGTGCGTCGAATCGGCGAATTTCGCGACGAGCAGCTTGATCTCGGCGCGGGTGAGCGCGCGCGGTAGCAGCTCGCCATCGCCCATTGCAACAGCGGAAGGGGCGACCGGCTGCCAGCCACCGTGCTCGGGGTCGAGCGATTTCCTCGCGTCCCAGGGCGCGCCGGTCGAGGCCTTCCTGCCGGCATGGGCGAGCTGGATGCCGAGTTTTGCCTGCCCATGGGCGCGGCAGAGCTTCACCACGCGCTCGAGCGCTGACTCGTTTGCATCGGAATACAGGCCCGAGCAGCCCGGCGTGATGCGGCCGATCGGCTCGACATCGGTCATCTCGAAGCACAGGAGCGCCGCGCCGGAATTGGCGAGCATCCCCAGGTGCGCGAGGTGCCAGTCGGTCATGCAGCCGTCGATCGCGGAATACTGGCACATGGGCGATACCATGATGCGGTTCTCGAGCGCGAGGCCGCGCAACTGGATGGGCTGAAACAAGGGGCTGGTCATCGAACGATCCGTAGGCGGAAGCCCTTCGAGGCGTGCCCAATGCTACCCGGAATCCGCAGCTGACATCGGCTCGCGGCAGGGTTCGGCAAGCGGGGTCATTCGAGCGGGGTCGCCGGCTCCACTGACGTGTGAAGAATCGAGATAACTTGTTGACCATTGACTGCTTTTCCCGCTAAAATCCCGCCTCTTCGAACTGCGCGGGGCGGCCGTTTTTCGCACACGGGCCGTCCCGGTCTTTTTTGGAACGCAAAATAATGCCGACAGTCAACCAGTTGGTGCGTAATGCGCGTACTCGCTTGCCCGCGAAGAGCAAGGTTCCCGCGCTCGCCGGCTCGCCGCAGAAGCGCGGCGTGTGTACGCGCGTCTATACGACCACGCCGAAGAAGCCGAACTCGGCGCTTCGCAAGGTCGCAAAGGTGCGCCTCACCAACGGGTTCGAGGTGATCAGTTATATCGGCGGGGAAGGCCACAATCTGCAGGAGCACTCGGTGGTGCTGATCCGGGGAGGCCGGGTTAAAGACCTGCCCGGCGTGCGCTACCACATCGTGCGCGGCTCGCTCGATACCCAAGGCGTCAAGGACCGCAAGCAGGGCCGCTCCAAGTACGGCGCGAAGAAACCCAAGGCGGCCTGAGGTCCGGAAAGTCTCCCATGCCCCGACGCAGAGAAGTCCCCAAGCGCGAGATCCTGCCCGATCCGAAGTACGGCAATGCCGACGTCGCCAAGTTCGTCAACGTCCTCATGACCCGCGGGAAGAAATCGGTGGCCGAGCATATCGTCTACGACGCGTTCGACACGATCAAGTCGAAGAGCGGCAAGGACCCGCTCGAAGTGTTCAGCCAGGCAGTGCAGAACGTGAAGCCCATGGTCGAAGTGAAAAGCCGCCGGGTGGGCGGCGCCAACTACCAGGTGCCGGTCGAAGTGCGCCCGGTGCGGCGCGCCGCGCTCTCGATGCGCTGGATCCGCGAGGCGGCGCAGAAGCGCGGCGAGAAGTCCATGGACGCGCGCCTCGCCGGCGAGCTGATGGAAGCGGCCGAAGGCCGCGGCGGTGCGATGAAGAAGCGCGAGGAAGTTCACCGCATGGCCGAGGCCAACAAGGCCTTCGCGCACTACCGGTTCTAGGATTTCCAGGTGCTGCAAGTGGCCCGCAAGACCCCCATCGACCGTTACCGCAATATCGGCATCAGCGCGCATATCGATGCCGGTAAGACCACGACCACTGAGCGCATCCTTTTCTATACGGGTGTCTCGCACAAGATGGGCGAGGTGCACGACGGCGCGACGGTCATGGACTGGATGGAGCAGGAGCGCGAGCGCGGCATCACCATCACATCGGCGGCGACGACCTGCTTCTGGAAGGGCATGGACGGCAACTTCCCCGAGCACCGCATCAACATCATCGACACGCCCGGCCACGTCGACTTCACCATCGAGGTGGAGCGCTCGATGCGCGTGCTCGACGGCGCCTGCATGGTGTACGACGCAGTCGCCGGCGTGCAGCCGCAATCGGAGACCGTGTGGCGCCAGGCGAACAAGTACGGCGTGCCGCGCCTCGCGTTCATCAACAAGATGGACCGGCAGGGCGCGGACTTCTTCAAGTCCTACGGGCACATCCAGACGCGCTTGAAGGGTAATCCGGTTCCGATTCAAATTCCCATCGGGGCCGAAGAAAAATTCGAGGGTGTAATCGATCTCGTGCGCATGAAGGCCATTTACTGGGACGACGCGTCCCAGGGCATGAAGTACGAGATGCGCGACATTCCCGCGAACCTTCTCGGCGAGGCCAAGGAGTGGCGCGAGAAGATGGTTGAAATGGCCGCCGAGGCCGACGATACCCTCATGCACAAGTATCTCGAGGGCCACAATCTCTCGAACGAGGACATCAAGAAGGGGCTTCGCATCCGCACCATCAAGAACGAGATCGTGCCGATGCTGTGCGGCTCGGCATTCAAGAACAAGGGCGTGCAGGCGATGCTCGATGCCGTGATCGACTATCTGCCTGCGCCGGTTGACATTCCGCCGGTCAAGGGCCAGGACGAGGACGGAAAGCCCAACGCGCGCAAGCCCGGCGACGAGGAGCCGTTCTCGGCGCTCGCGTTCAAGATCATGACCGACCCTTATGTGGGCCAGCTCACGTTCTTCCGCGTCTACTCCGGCGTCCTGAATTCGGGCGACACCGTCTACACTTCGGTGCGCGGCCGCAAAGAGCGCATCGGGCGGCTGCTGCAGATGCACGCCAATCAGCGCGACGAGATCAAGGAAGTGCGCGCCGGAGACATTGCCGCAGCGGTGGGTCTGAAGGACGTCACCACCGGCGAAACCTTGTGCGATCCGGACAAGGTCATCATCCTCGAGAAGATGGTGTTCCCCGAACCGGTGATCCACGTCGCGGTCGAGCCCAAGACCAAGGCCGACCAGGAGAAGATGGGCGTGGCGCTCCATCGCCTTGCGCAGGAGGACCCGTCCTTCCGCGTGCACACCGACGAGGAATCGGGCCAGACCATCATCTCCGGCATGGGCGAGCTGCATCTGGAGATCATCGTGGACCGCATGAAGCGCGAGTTCGGCGTGGAAGCAAACGTCGGCGCGCCGCAGGTTGCCTACCGCGAGGCCATGAGGAAGTCGGTCGAGCAGGAGGGCAAATTCATCCGCCAGTCGGGGGGGCGCGGCCAATACGGCCACGTGAAGTTGAAGCTCGATCCCCAGCCCCCCGGCACGGGCTACGAGTTCGTCGATGCCATCAAGGGCGGCAGGGTGCCGAAAGAGTTCATCCCCGCGGTGAGAAAAGGCGTCGAGGAGGCCCTGCCGGACGGAGTGCTCGCGGGCTTCCCCGTCGTGGATGTCAAGGTCACGCTCTACGACGGGTCTTACCACGAGGTGGATTCGAACGAGAACGCATTCAAGATGGCGGCGATTTTCGCTTTCAAGGACGGCATGCGCAAGGCCAACCCGGTGTTGCTCGAGCCGATCATGGCGGTCGAAGTCGAAACGCCGGAGGAAAAAATGGGCGACGTCATGGGCGACCTGTCGTCGCGCCGCGCCGTCATCCAGGGAATGGAGGACCTCGGCGCGGGCAAGGCGATTCGCGCCGAAGTGCCGCTCATGGAGATGTTCCAGTATTCGACGCAGTTGCGCTCGCTCACCCAGGGCAGAGCGACCTACACGATGGAATTCAAGCATTATTCGGAAGCGCCCAAATCGGTTGCCGAGGGCGTCATCAGCAAGATCACCGGCAAAAACGAAAAGAAATGACGGAGTCGAATCATGTCCAAGGGTAAATTTGAGAGGACCAAGCCGCACGTGAACGTGGGGACGATCGGACACGTGGACCACGGCAAGACGACGCTGACGGCGGCGATGACGCACGTGCTGTCGAAGAAGTACGGGGGTGAGGCGAAGAACTACGACCAGATCGACGCGGCGCCGGAGGAAAAAGCGCGCGGGATCACGATCAACACGGCGCACGTGGAGTACGTGACGGCGAAGCGCCACTACGCGCACGTGGACTGCCCGGGGCATGCCGACTACATCAAGAACATGATCACGGGCGCGGCGCAGATGGACGGGGCGATCCTGGTGGTGAGTGCGGCCGACGGGCCGATGCCGCAGACGCGCGAGCACATTCTGTTGGCGCGGCAGGTGGGGGTGCCCTACATCGTGGTGTACCTCAATAAGGCGGACACGGTGGACGACAAGGAGCTGCTTGAGCTGGTGGAGGTGGAGGTGAGGGAGCTGTTGTCGAAGTACGAGTTTCCCGGGGACAAGACCCCGATCATCATCGGCAGCGCGTTGAAGGCGCTCGAAGGGGAGGATTCCGATCTGGGGGTGAAGTCGATCTTCAAGCTGGCCGAAGCGCTGGACAGCTACATCCCGATGCCCAAGCGGGCGATCGACGGGGCGTTTCTGATGCCGGTGGAAGATGTGTTCTCGATCTCCGGGCGCGGCACGGTGGTGACAGGGCGGGTGGAGCGCGGGATCGTGAAGGTGGGCGAGGAGCTGGAGATCGTGGGGCTGAAGCCCACGCTGAAGACGGTGTGCACGGGGGTGGAGATGTTCAGGAAGCTCTTGGATGAGGGGCAGGCGGGGGACAACATCGGGGTGCTGTTGAGGGGCACCAAGCGCGAAGAGGTCGAGCGCGGGCAGGTGCTCTCGAAGCCGGGCTCGATCACCCCGCACACCAAGTTCGA
>VBCT01000243.1 GCA_005882235.1 Betaproteobacteria bacterium | reverse complement strand
ACTACGTTCACCTCAGTACCGCAAGAAACCTTCTTCAAGGATACAGTCGTCTGCAATTCTCCAGGCAGATTCGGGTCGTCGAATTTGTCCGTGTGGCGAATGCGTTCGGATGGCACCAGTTCAAGATACTTTCCGCCGAACGAGTGGCTACGGCCTGTAGCGAAGTTTGTGAACGACATCTTGTAGGTACCGCCGACTTTCGCATCTAAATGGTGAACCTTGCCGGTGAAACCATTCGGTGGGAGCCACTTGGCCATTGCGTCGGCTTCGAGAAACGCCCGATAGATTCTCTCGGGCGTAGCACGCAGCACACGGTGGAGCCGGACGATGTTCGTGGACATGATTACTTTGCCTCTCGATGCCTTGTGATGCCTAGCGGTATGGTTAACTTCGTGAATGCCGCCTATTCTGACACCAAGAATGTGACGAGTGTCATCCAAGGCGGCGAATTGCGCGGAATCAAAGGACATCCTCAACCCTTCGGACGCTCGACCGAGCGGCGCTCGTAATGACTCGCGTCGTCGAGCCGCCACGGCCGCGGTTCGCGTCGATGGGACTGCCACAGCAGGCCAATCCCGAGGATGGCGGCCGCGATCGCGGCGCCGAGAAGCGCGGTTGCGACGTTCCCTTCACCGAGGCCGAGACCGGCAACTGCGAGCGCGAGGCTCGCGGCGAACGCACCGACTCCCGCTTCCCAGAGATGGCAGCGCGGAGTCCGGCGCCAGCCGCGCCCGACCTCCCACGCTAGAATCACTCCAGGCAGGACGAGCCACCACGGGCTCGGTTGAGCGCGGCCGCCCAGCATGCCGACCAGCAGGACGGCGACCAGCGCGGCTATGAGGAGCGTAATGGGACGTCGCAGCCGATCCAGCCATGCGCGGTGCAGATCCCGGGCCAGGAGCAGCACCGCCGCGAGCGCGAGGATGAGTTCGATCACGAACTGCAGCGTCATATCACGTCTCCGCCGCGTCTTCCTGCAGGAACTGCAGCACCGCGATTTCGTCCCGCCTGAGCGCGGCGGTGGGATGGTCGCGGCGCGCCCGGTTCGGCAGGGCGGTGGAGGCGAGCGGCGCGGTGAGTCCCTGCAGATACGCGCGCACCAGGCCGGGGTGGACGTAGTACTTGCGGCACACGGCGCGCGTGTTGCCGAGGCGTTTCGCCACGGCGTCGATCGCGCGGATCATATTGCGCTCGGCTTCGCGCTGGCTCTTCGCCGGTCCCAGAGAAAAAAGCTCCCGCGCCGCGAGCATCGTGCCCGCCCAGGTCCGGAAGTCCTTCGCCGTGATGTCCCGGCCGGTGATCTCGCGAAGATAGGCGTTCACGTCGTCCGACGAGATGGTCTGGCGCTTGCCGGAGGTGTCGATGTACTTGAACAGCTCCTGCCCGGGGAGGTCCTGGCACTGCTGGACGATGCGCGCGAGGCGCCGGTCGGTGATCGACACCGTGTGATCGACTCCGCTCTTGCCGCGGAAGCTGAAGAGCAATTTCGCGCCCTTGATCTCGACATGGCGCTCGCGCAGGGTGGTGAGGCCGAAGGAGCGGTTCTCGCGCGCGTACTCGTCGTTGCCCACGCGGATCAGCGTCTTGTCGAGCAGCATCACCACGGTGGCGAGAATCTGGCGCCGCGTGAGATCCCGCGCGCGCAGATCGCGCTCCACGCGCTCGCGGATCTCGGGGAGGGTCTCGCTGAACTCGAGCATGCGGCCGAACTTCGACTTGTCGCGCGCCTCGCGGTACAGGGGATGGTAGCGATACTGCTTGCGGCCGCGCGCGTCGCGCGCAGTCGCCTGGATGTGCCCTTCGGGGTCCGCGCTTATCCAGACTTCGGTCCAGGCCGGGGGAATCGCGAGAGAGTTGATCCGCTTGCGCTCCGCCTTGCTCGTGATGCGAACGCCGTCCGGCGCGTAGTAAACCCAGCCCTTTCCCGCGCGCTCGCGCCGGATACCGGCGAGGCCGTCGGTGACGTAGTTGAGCCCGGCGCGGAGGGCCGCCTCGCGATGCTCGTCGACGCGCGGCGAGATCAAAGGGATCAGCCCGTCCCCGGATGGACGGTGCCGCACTTTCCGCAAGTGCGCAGCGCCTTGCTGGAATAGAAGCGCTCGAAGAGCGGCGGCAGGTCGCGCACGATGCTCTTCAACTGCACTTCCACGCGGTGCAGCAGGGCGTGGCACGACGGGCAATACCACTCGAACCCGTCCTTCAGCCCTTGAGGCCGGGTGCGCTCGATCACTAGGCAGACGCTGCCCGCCTCGGGCCGCTGCGGGGAGTGACGAAGATGCGGCGGCATAAGGAAGATCGCGCCTTCCTTCAGCTCGAACCGCCCGGGCTTCCCGTTCTCCATGACGTCGAGAAAGGCGTTGCCTTTCACCTGGTAGAAGAATTCCTCGTAGGGATCGTCGTGGTAGTCGGTGCGCTGGTTGGGCCCGCCGACGACGGTGACGATGAAATCCGTGTCCTGCCAGATCTGCGCGTTGCCGACGGGCGGCCTGAGCAGATGCCGGTGCTCGTCGATCCATTTCCGGAAATCGAGCGGCTTCAGCACGGCGGGGCGGCGCTCACAGTTTGACGCAGATGTTGGTCGGCTCGGAATAGAAATTGAGCGAGTGCAGGCCGCCTTCGCGGCCTATCCCAGAGAGCTTGGCCCCGCCGAAGGGCGTGCGCAGGTCGCGCAGGAACCAGCAGTTGACCCAGGAGATGCCGACTTCCATCGCCTGACCGACGCGGTGGCCGCGCGCGAGGTTGGTGGTCCAGACCGTGGAGGCGAGGCCGTAGGGCGTATTGTTCGCCATCTCGACCGCTTCCTCTTCGCGGTCGAAAGGTGCGATGTGGGCGCAGGGGCCGAAAATCTCCTCGCGCACGGTGCGCGCGGTCTCGGGA
>VBCT01000190.1:805-11124 GCA_005882235.1 Betaproteobacteria bacterium | reverse complement strand
TTCGAGGAAAGCCTCACGCGCAAGGAAATGCGCACGGGCGAAGTGATCACCGCCGAAGTCGTCCGCGTGGACATGAACTACGTGGTGGTCAACGCAGGCCTCAAGTCCGAATCCTTCATCGCCCTCGAGGAGTTCAAGAACGACAAGGGAGAAGTCGAGGTCAAGCCCGGCGATTTCACCAGCGTCGCGATCGAAGCGCTCGAGGACGGCTACGGAGAGACGCGCCTGTCGCGCGACAAGGCGAAGCGGCTCGCTGCCTGGCTCGACTTGGAAAAGGCGCTCGAAGCCGGCACGCTCGTGAAAGGGATCATCTCGGGCAAGGTGAAGGGCGGCCTCACCGTTATGACCAACGGAATTCGAGCTTTCCTGCCCGGGTCGCTCGTGGACATCCGCCCCGTGAAGGACACCCTGCCCTACGAGGGCAAGGAGATGGAGTTCAAGGTTATCAAGCTCGACCGCAAGAGGAACAACGTCGTCGTCTCACGCCGCGCGGTGCTGGAAGCTTCGCAAGGCGCGGAGCGCCAGGCGCTGCTCGCGAACCTCCAGGAGGGCGCGGTCGTCAAGGGCATCGTCAAGAACATCACCGACTACGGCGCGTTCGTCGATCTGGGCGGAATCGACGGCCTGCTGCATATCACCGATCTCGCTTGGAGGCGTGTCAAGCATCCGTCGGAAGTGCTCAACGTGGGCGACGAGGTCACGGCGAAAGTGCTGAAATTCGACACCGAGAAGAATCGCGTCTCCCTCGGCCTGAAGCAGCTGGGAGAGGATCCCTGGGTGGGTCTGTCGCGCCGCTATCCGACCGGCACGCGCCTCTTCGGCAAGGTGACCAACCTGACCGACTACGGCGCGTTCGTCGAGGTGGAGCAGGGTATCGAGGGCCTGGTGCACGTGTCGGAGATGGACTGGACGAACAAGAACGTGCATCCGTCGAAAGTGGTCGCGCTCGGCGACGAGGTGGAGGTCATGATCCTCGAGATCGACGAGGAGCGGCGCCGCATCTCCCTCGGGATGAAGCAGTGCCTTCCCAATCCCTGGGAAGAGTTCTCGATGAACTTCAAGAAGGGCGACAAGGTCAAGGGCCAGATCAAGTCGATCACCGACTTCGGCATTTTCATCGGGCTCCAGGGCGGAATCGACGGCCTCGTGCACCTTTCCGACCTCTCCTGGACGCTGCCCGGCGAGGAGGCGGTGCGCAATTTCAAGAAGGGCGAGGAGACCGAGGCCCAGGTGCTCTCGATCGACGTCGAGCGCGAGCGGATCTCGCTCGGGATCAAGCAGCTCGAAGGCGATCCTTTCAACAACTTCGTCGCGAGCCACGAAAAGGGCAAGCTTATCTCGGGTACGGTGAAATCCGTGGACGCCAAGGGGGCGGTCATCGCCATGGGCGGCGACCTCGAGGGCTACCTGCGCGCCTCCGAGATCGCCCGCGACCGCGTCGAGGACGCCCGGACCCATCTCAAGGAAGGCGACAGCGTCACGGCGATGATCATCAACGTCGACCGCAAGAACCGAACCATCAATCTTTCGGTCAAGCAGAAGGAATTTGCCGAGGAGAACGAAGCGATGGCCAAGCTCCAGAGCGAAAGCGCCGCCAGCACCGGAAGCACCAACCTGGGCGCGCTCCTCAAGGCGAAATTGGACAACAAGAACGCTCAACAGTAATCGAGGACCGGCATGACCAAGTCCGAACTTATTGCGAGGCTCGCGACGCGTTATTCGCAGCTCGTCGCCAAGGATGCCGAATTCACGGTCAAGATGATCCTGGATGCGATGACGCAGAGCCTGGTCAAGGGGCAACGCATCGAGATCCGCGGGTTCGGGAGTTTCGGGCTGAATCATCGGCCGGCGCGCGTCGGCCGCAATCCGAAGTCGGGCGAGAGGGTCCACGTACCCGAGAAATTCGTTCCGCATTTCAAAGCCGGCAAGGAATTGCGCGAGCGGGTCGATCAAAAATAGGAGCCTGGGCCGGAGGCATGCGGACGGCGGCATCGACGAGGTGCCGCCGTTTGCTTTTGGGGTCTGTGCTTAAATGAAGCTCATCACTCATCTGTCGTGGCTGCTGCGCGCGCTGCTGTTCCTCGCCATATTCGCCTTCGCGCTCCTGAATACCGATCGGGTGACGCTGCGCTTCTTCCTGGGGCAGACCTGGGAGACCCCGATGATCGTGGTCCTGCTCCTCTTTTTCGCCTTCGGCGCCGGGATCGGGGTTCTCGCCTGCCTGCCGCGCCTGCTCGGGCAGCGCCGCGAGATCCACAAGCTCGAGCGCGAGCTGCGCGCGGCCGGCAATCGCAGCCTGCCGCCGCAGGCATAGGTCCGGACTCTCCATGGACTTCGAGCTCTGGTGGCTGTTCGGGTTCGCGCTGTTCTTCGGGCTGGGCTGGCTCGCGGCGCGCGTCGACATCAAGCAGCTGCTCTCGGAATCGCGGCAGCTGCCGCGCTCGTATTTCAGGGGCCTCAACTTCCTGCTGAACGAGCAGCCCGACAAGGCGATCGAGGCCTTCATCGAGGTGGTCAAGGTCGACCCGGAGACGGTCGAGCTGCACTTCGCGCTGGGGAGCCTGTTCCGCCGCCGCGGCGAGACCGAGCGCGCGATCCGCATGCACCGGAACCTGCTCGAACGTCCGGATCTGGGCGGGGAGCAGCGGCTGCACGCCATGGTCGAGCTGGGGCAGGACTATCTCAAGGCCGGGCTTCTCGATCGTGCGGAAGAGATGTTTCTCAAGCTCAAGGGCTCGCCGCATCGCGCCGAGGCGCTGAAATTCCTGCTCGAGATCTATCAGCAGGAAAAGGACTGGATGAAGGCCGTCGGGATCGCGTTCGAGCTGGAAAAGGACTCCGGGCAGTCCGCGCAAAAGGAAATCGCGAATTACTACTGCGAGCTCGCGCTGTCGGAAGCGACGCATTCGCGCCCGGAAGGGGCGAGGCGTCACCTGGACGCGGCCCTCGCCGCGCACCGCAAATGCGTCCGCGCCAACATCATTCTGGGCGACATCGCTGTGGCCTCGGGCGATCACGACGGCGCCATCCAGGCCTGGAAACGGATCGAACACCAGAACCCCTCTTATCTCGCGCTCGTCGCGCAGCGCCTGCTCGAGAGCCATCGTGCGATCGGGCGCGCCGAGGAGGGGCTCACGCTGCTGCGGGGGTACCTCGCGAGCTTTCCTTCGCTCGACCTGCTCGACGTCGCCTTCCAGTCGACGCTGGACTCGGAGGGCCCCGAGACGGCATACAAGCTGGTGAAGGACGAGCTGCGCCGCAACCAGACCTTGCTCGGGCTGGACAAGCTGCTCGAAGCGCAGCTCCTTGTCGCGCCCGCCGAAAGGCGCCACGATCTGGAGCTCGTCCGCAATCTCATACACAGCCATACGCAACGCCTGGCGCGCTACCATTGCGAGAACTGCGGATTCAAGGCGCGGCAGTTCTACTGGCACTGTCCCGCCTGCGGCGGCTGGGAAACCTATCCGCCGAGGCGCAACGAGGAATTCGAGCTGACGCCGTGAAGCCTGGAGGCCAAATTTGAAGATCACCATCGTCGGCACGGGCTACGTCGGCTTGGTGAGCGGCGCCTGTTTCGCCGAAGTCGGGAACGAAGTGCTTTGCCTGGATCTCGACGCGTCGAAGATCCGCACGCTCGAGGCGGGCGAAATCCCGATCTACGAGCCGGGACTGCTCGAAGTGGTCAAGCGCAACCGGGCCGCGGGACGCCTGCACTTCACGACCGACGTCGAGCGCGCGGTGCGCTTCGGAACGGTGCAGTGCATCGCGGTGGGGACGCCTCCCGGCGAGGACGGTTCGGCCGATCTCCAGCACGTGATCGCCGCGGCACGGACGATCGGCCGGCACATGACCGAATACCGGGTGATCGTGGACAAGTCCACCGTGCCGGTCGGCACCGCGGACAAGGTGCGCACCGCTCTTGCGGAGGAGCTCCGCAGGCGCGGCGCGGACACGCCCTTCGCGGTAGTGTCGAACCCCGAGTTCCTCAAGGAAGGGGCCGCGGTCGAGGACTTTATGCGTCCCGACCGTATTGTGGTGGGTGCAGACGACCCCAAGGCGATACAGATCATGCGGGCGCTTTACGCTCCGTTCCAGCGCAACCACGACCGCTTTTTCCTGATGGATGTACGTTCTGCTGAGCTCACCAAGTACGCGGCGAACGCGATGCTTGCGACGCGCATCTCGTTCATGAACGAGCTCGCCAACCTCGCCGAGCGCCTCGGCGCGGATATCGAGGAAGTGCGCAGAGGCATCGGATCGGACCCGCGCATAGGCTTTCACTTCCTGTACGCAGGCGCGGGTTACGGCGGCTCCTGTTTCCCGAAAGACGTGAAAGCGCTGATCCACACTGCGGAGGAAGCCGGCGGCGTCCTCCCGATTCTCGAGGCGGTGCACGAGGTGAACTCGGCGCAGAAAAAAGTGCTCGCGAGGAAGATACTCGCGCGATTCGGCGGAAAACTGTCCGGACGGCATATCGCCGTCTGGGGGCTCGCCTTCAAGCAGAACACCGACGACGTGCGGGAAGCGTCGAGCCGCGTCCTGATCGAAGAGCTCGTCGCGAACGGCGCGACCGTAACTGCCTACGACCCGGTGGCGATGCCCGCGGCGAAGCGCGCGTTGGCCGGGGTCGCGGGAATTCGTTACGCAGGATCGCCGCTCGCTGCGCTCGACGGCGCGGATGCGCTCGCGGTAGTCACCGAGTGGCAGGAATTCCGCAGTCCCGATTTCGAGGCGATCCGCGCGCGCCTCAAGACGCCTGTGATCTTCGACGGACGCAATCTCTACGACCCGGCGCAGCTGAAGCGATTGGGCCTGGAGTACCATCCGATAGGTCGCGCGGCGGTGAAGGCGGGCCCGTGAAGGCGGAAAAGCCGGTTTTCCCGGAGCTGCACAAGGCGCGCGTCCTCGTCGTCGGCGACGTGATGCTCGACCGCTACTGGTACGGGGAGGTGGAGCGCGTTTCCGACGAAGCGCCCGTGCAGATCGTCAAGATCGAAAGCAAGCGCACCAAGGAAACGCCGGGCGGGGCGGCGAACGTGGCCGCCAACGCTGCGGCGCTCGGTGCAAACGTGGCGTTGCTCTCGGTCGTCGGAGACGACGAGGCGGGGCGCACGCTCGCTAAGCTTCTGGAACGAGCCCGCGTTGACGCCAAGCTGCACTACGACGGTGACGTCCCCACCACCGTGAAGTTGCGCGTGATCGGACGGCAGCAGCAGATGCTGCGTATCGACTTCGAGACCCCGCCAAGTCACGAGGTCTTGCTCGATAAGCTCGCGGACTACGAGCGGATGATCTCCGATCGGAACGTAATCATCCTGTCCGACTACGGCAAGGGCGGGCTCACGCACATCGCGCGAATGATCGAGCTCGCCCGCGCTCAAGGCAAGACCGTGCTTGTCGATCCCAAAGGCGACGACTACTCGCGATACGTCGGCGCGACAATCGTGACGCCGAATCGCAAGGAACTGCAGGAAGTCGCGGGTCGCTGGAAGAACGATGGCGAGCTCACGGAAAAAGCGCAGTCTCTGCGCGAGCGGCTTGGCTTGCGGGCTTTGCTCGTGACCTTGGGTAAGGACGGCATGACCCTTTTCGAAGAGCGGCAAGTGCACCATGAACCCGCCCGTGCCCGCGAGGTATTCGATGTCAGCGGCGCAGGCGACACGGTGATCGCGACGCTCGGTGCGATGCTCGGTGCGGGCGTATCGCTTCGTGACGCCGTTGTGACTGCGAACCAGGCAGCGGGGATCGTTGTGGGCAAGCTCGGCACGGCGGTAGTCCATCCGGACGAACTGATGGCCGAGTTGGGGCAGGGAAGATAGGGGCTGGAATGTACTTCGTAGTCACCGGCGCGGCGGGCTTCATCGGGTCGAACCTCGTCCGGGCGCTGAACGCTCGCGGCGAGACCCAGATCCTCGCCGTGGACGACCTGGAGCGCAGCGACAAATTCGGCAATCTGGCGGCCTGCGAGATCGCCGATTATCTCGACAAGGACGAATTCAGGAGACGCCTCGAGGCGGGCGATTTTTCCGGGGCTATCGATGTCGTGTTCCATCAGGGCGCGTGTTCCGACACCATGGTGACCGACGGGCGCTTCATGATGGAAAACAATTACCGCTATTCGATGGCGCTGCTCGACTTCTGCATGGAGGACCAAGTCCCTCTCCTCTATGCGTCTTCGGCTGCGGTCTACGGCGCGGGCACGGACTTTCGCGAGGAGCGAAAGTCCGTGGCGCCGCTCAACATCTACGGCTACTCGAAGTTCCTGTTCGATCAGGCCGTGCGGCGGCGCTTGGCCGAAGCGGGCTCGCAGATCGCCGGGTTCCGCTACTTCAACGTGTACGGTCCGAACGAATGGCACAAGGGCCGTATGGCTTCCGTGGCTTGGCACTTCTTCAATCAGTATGCAGCGGAGCGGCGCGTGCGCCCTTTTGTCGGGTCGGGGGGGTACGCGGACGGCGAGCAGCGCCGCGACTTCGTCTCGGTCGAGGACGTCGTCAAGGTCAACCTGCATTTTCTCGACCACCCCGAGCTGTCGGGCATTTTCAACGTCGGCACGGGGCGGGCGCAGAGCTTCAACGACGTGGCGCTCGCCACGATCAACTGCTGCCGCAATGCAATAGGCGATCAACGCGTCGACCTGGCGGAGGCGCGCAGCCAGGGTCTGATCGAGTACGCGCCCTTTCCGGATGCGCTGAAAGGCAAGTACCAGAATTTCACTCAGGCCGACGTCGGCGCGCTGCGACGCGCAGGCTACAGCGCGCCATTCCTTGCGGTCGAGGAGGGCGTCGGCCGCTACTGCAGCCAGCTGCTCGAACAAAGAAACGCGGCCGGCGGCTGATACGCCGCGCCATGAGATATCATAGAAGCATGGATCGCAATCCCGAGCTGACCTACAAGACGATCGAAGATACGGTCGGCGACACCCCGCTGGTGAGGCTGAAGCGCCTTCCGGGAAAAACGTCCAACATCGTTCTCGCCAAGCTCGAGGGCGACAATCCCGCGGGCTCGGTCAAGGACCGTCCCGCGATGTCGATGATCGTGCGCGCGGAGAAGCGCGGGACGATCAAGCCCGGCGACGCGTTGATCGAAGCGACGAGCGGCAACACCGGCATCGCGCTTGCGATGGCGGCGGCGATCCGCGGCTACCGCATGGTGCTGGTCATGCCCGAGCACTTGTCGGCGGAGCGCCGCCAGACCATGCGCGCCTTCGGCGCGGAGATCGTCCTTACGCCCAAGGCGGGCGGGATGGAGGCAGCGCGCGATCTCGCCGAGAAGATGCAGCGCGAAGGCAAGGGGCGCATCCTCGATCAGTTCGCCAACCCGGACAATCCGCTGTCGCACTACGAAGGCACTGGACCGGAAATCTGGCGGGACACGAAAGGAACGATCACCCATTTCGTCAGCAGCATGGGGACCACGGGCACGATCATGGGCTGCTCGCGTTTCTTCAAGGAAAAGAACCCGAAGATCCACGTCATCGGCTGCCAGCCCGAGGAGGGCTCGCAGATCCCCGGAATCCGCAAGTGGCCCGAGGCCTACCTGCCGAAGATCTACGACAAAGCGCGCGTGGACCGGGTCGAATCCGTGAGCCAGGCCGACGCCGAGGAAATGGCCCGCCGCATGGCGCGCGAGGAAGGCATCTTCGCCGGTATTTCCTCGGGCGGGGCGCTCGCGGTCGCGTTGAGGATTTCGCGCGAGGTCCAGAACGCCACCATCGTCACGATCGTCTGTGACCGCGGCGACCGTTACCTTTCCACCGGCGTTTTTCCCGACTGAAGCGTCGCACCCCTGCCGGCGAATGACGCCGATTCTCGCGTTCGATATCGAGACGGTGCCGGACATCGCCGGTCTGCGCCTGCTTCGCGATCTGGACGCGAAGCTCTCCGACCGGGACGTCGCGGAACACGCATTCCAGCAACGGCGCGCGCAAACCGGCCAGGACTTCCTGCCCCTGCATCTGCATCGGGTCGTGGCCATCGCCTGCGCGCTGCGCGAAGGAGACAGTTTCCGCTGCTGGTCGCTCGGTTCCCCTGGCGACGGCGAGGGAGAGCTGGTGCGGCGCTTCTTCGACGGAATCGAAAAGTACACTCCGCAGCTCGTTTCCTGGAACGGCGGCGGGTTCGACCTGCCGGTGCTCCACTACCGCGGTCTGGTGCACGGCGTGTCGGCGCCCCGCTACTGGGATACGGGCGACGACGATCGCGAGTTCAGGTACAACAATTACATCAGCCGCTATCACCAGCGTCACCTCGACCTCATGGATACGCTCGCTCTCTACCAAGGGCGAAACTACGTGCAGCTGGACGAGCTGGCCCGGCTCCTGGGATTCCCGGGCAAGATCGGAATGGACGGATCGAAGGTCTGGGAAGCGTATCAGTCGGGAAAGATCGACGATATCCGGAAGTATTGCGAAACGGACGTGGCCAACACTTATCTTGTTTTCCTGCGTTTCCAGCTACTGCGCGGCGCCTGCGACGAGGCGCTCTACCGGCGCGAGCTGGAGCTGGTCCGGGACACGCTCGCCCATTCCAAAGAAGCCCACTGGCGCGAGTTCGTCGGCCGGTGGAGCTGAGCCCGCGGTCTTCCATGCCGATCGCCCTCATCGAGTCCCTCGACCGGGAGGGTCGCGGCGTGGCTCACGTCGCGGGAAAAGCGGTGTTCGTGGACAATGCCGTCCCCGGCGAACGGGTCGAATACTCCGCCTATCGCAGGAAGCCCGCGTGGGAAGCCGCGCAGATCGTGCGGATCGTGCAGGAGGGCGCGCCGCGGATTTCCCCGCGCTGCGCTTTCTTCGGGACCTGCGGCGGATGTTCGATGCAGCACATCGAGGAACGGGCACAGGTGGCGGCCAAGCAGCGCGTGCTCGAAGACGCGCTCTGGCACCTGGGCCGCATTCGCCCCGAGACGATGTTGCGGCCGCTCCACGGGCTCGCATGGGGATATCGGCACCGCGCGCGCATGTCGGTGCGCTGGGTTGAGAAGAAGGGCGGGTCGCTGGTCGGATTTCGCGAGCGCAGGTCGAGCTATGTCACCGAGATGACGAGCTGCGAGGTGCTGCCGCTGAAAGTGTCGGGTCTGATCCGGCCGCTGCGCGCGCTCATCGATACCCTCGACATGCAGGGGCGCATTCCGCAGATTGAAGTCGCCGTCGGGGATGCGCTGACGGTGCTCGTGCTGCGCGTGCTCGAAGCGGTCGGGGTGGAGGACCGCGAACGCCTCAAGCGCTTCGCGGAGGACCACGCCGTGCAGCTGTGGCTGCAGCCCGAAGGGCCCGACTCGGCGCGTCCGTTCTGGCCGGTCGAAGCACCGGGCCTGTATTACACGCTCCCCGAATACGGGCTTCGCATCGCATTCGGCCCGACCGATTTCACCCAGGTCAACCACGCGGTCAACCGGCTGCTCGTGAGCCGGGCGCTGTCGCTCCTGGATCCGCGGCCGGGCGAGAGAATCGGCGATTTCTTCTGCGGGCTGGGCAATTTCACGTTGCCGATCGCAAGTTGCGGCGCCGAGGTGCTCGGGGTGGAAGGCAGCGCAGGGCTGGTTGCCCGCGCGGAGGAGAACGCGCTAGCCAACGGCCTCGCCGATCGTTGCCGCTTCGCGCTCGCCGACCTCTTCGACGCCGCGGCGTGCGCCGGCCTGCCGGCGTGCGACAAGGTGCTGCTCGACCCGCCGAGGGAAGGGGCGATCGAGCTGGTGAAATCATTCGCCGCGAGGCCGCCGTCCCGGATCGTGTACGTCGCCTGCGATCCGGCGACCCTGGCCCGCGACAGCGCAGTGCTGGTTCACGTGCAGGGGTACCGGCTCGCCGCAGCCGGCGTGGTGAACATGTTCCCGCACACCTCGCACGTGGAGTCGATCGCGCTGTTCGAGCGTGACAAATAAAAAAGGGCGCTAGAGCGCCCTTTTTTTTAAGGGAGGATAGACCTCAGTCGCGATTGCCGCCGAAGATGCCGAGCAATTGCAGCAGGCTCGAAAATATATTCCAGATGGATACGTACAAGCTCAGCGTCGCTGAAACGTAGTTGGTTTCGCCGCCTCGGACGATGGCGTTTATCTGAAACAGGATCACTGCCGATGAGAACAGGATGATCGCCCCAAGGAGCGTCAAGTACAGGATGGGACTTGCCAAGAAGATATTTGCGAGTATCGCCAGCATGATGACGATAAACCCGACGAACAGGAATTTCGCCAGAAAGCCGAAATCACGCGTCGTCGATGAGGCAAGGCCCGCCAGCCCGAAGAAGACAGCTGCGGTTCCGCCTGCCGCCATCATCACGAGCTGGATGCCGTTATTCAAGCCGAGCACGAACTGAAGCACC
>VBCT01000190.1:0-761 GCA_005882235.1 Betaproteobacteria bacterium | reverse complement strand
AGAGCGTGAACCCGAGGAGCAGGCCGACGCCGAGCGAGCTGTTGCGGTTGCGCTCGATCGCGAAAATCCATCCGTAGAAGATCGCCAGCGCCGCGAAGGACGAGAGGATCGGGTTCGTTCGCATGAACCCGAGGTCGAGATTCGTTCCCACCGCGGCGCCGATGACCGTGGGGATCAGCGAAAGCGCGAGAAGCCAATAGGTGTTGCGCAGCACCCGGTGCTGCTGCACCGCATAGTCTTGCGCCGGCAAGGAACCGCCGGTCCGAATCGGTTGAAGTTCAGGTTGCATTTTCATCCTCCGTGAAACGATGCGCGCTCAGACCCGGTCGGTCCTGCCCGAGTTTCTCGATCCGCGCCAGTATAGCGAGACCATGCTCGGGGCGCCATCAACGGGAGGATATGTGGGGGCGGGTGATACAATTTCAAGCGACTACAGGCACTTGCCGATCGCGTGCCGGAAGGTTGGCCGAGTGGTTTAAGGCACCGGTCTTGAAAACCGGCAGAGGCGCAAGCCCCTCGTGAGTTCGAATCTCACACCTTCCGCCACACTCAAATTCGATCTCCGGGGGGTTCGACGCGACACTCCCGCCGACGCAAAATAGAATCATTCAAGGAAAAATGCGCAGCGCGCGCTGCCATCTTCGAGGAGACCCACAATGGCCATCAGCCTGAAGGTCAACGGGGCGACGCGCTCGGTCGATGCCGAGCCGGACACGCCGCTGCTCTACGTGCTGCGCAACGATCTCGAGCTCAATGGCGCC
>VBCT01000288.1 GCA_005882235.1 Betaproteobacteria bacterium | reverse complement strand
CACGAAACCCGGCGGAGCCTGGCCTTATTTCGCGATTCCGATCTCCGGGGGGGACTGGAGAATGCGCACCGAAGCCATAGCGCGTTCGGTGGCCGAGGACTTGCGGCGCGTGGCCGCGATCGCTCCCGCGCGATGGGCGGAGCTCCCCTGCATCGTCGGCTCGTCCTCCTTTTCCGTGGGGGCATGGGACGACGGCGGATGGGAGGCGCTCGAGCCCTCGTTCGAGTTTGCCTCGAGGCTTGCAAGGGGCTTCGGGGCGCACGGCCCCGTGACGGCGGTCAGCACCACGTGCACCTCGGGCCTCTCCGCGCTCGACATCGCGCTCGGCCTCGTCGCCGGAGGCGAATTCCGCGACGCTCTGGTGCTCGGCGCGGAGTTTTCCAACCGTCTGACCGTGGCCGGTTTCGCGGGGCTGGAGCTGCTTTCGGCGACGGCCGCGCGTCCCTGCGACCGCGAGCGGGACGGCCTTGTTCTGGGCGAGGCGCTGGCCGCGGTGCTCGTATCCGCGGCGCCCTCCCCCTGGCGGATCGCCGCGCTCGCCACCGGGATGGACGCGGCGAGCGTCACGGGGCCGGCTGCGGATGGCGCCGTGATCGCAAACGCGATGCGGGCCGCGATGGCCGGCGCGCGCTGGGAGAGCGCGGCGGTGGACCTGATCAAGCTGCAATCGGGCGGCGGGCGCCTGGCCGATTCTGCCGAGGCGAACGCGGTGCGCGAATTGTTCGCGCCGGTGCCGAGGGCGGTGTCGCTGAAGGGCGCGCTCGGCCATACGCTCGGGGCGAGCGGCCCGGCGGAACTCGCGCTCCTTCTCGCGAGCCTCGCGCGCGGGCGCGTGCCCGCAACCTGGGGTTTCTCCGAGCCGGACGGCGAGCTCGGCCTCGCGCCCTCGGGCGGCGACGCGCAAGGCGTGCGCCGCGTGCTGTTCAATCTTTCCGGATTCGGCGGAAGCGTGATGAGCCTGGCGCTGGAAAAGGCGCTGTGACGGTGTATTTGCTCGCACCCACCGCGCTGCGCGTCGCTCCGGATGATTTTCCGGCGCGGGTTCGGGCGCGCTTCGCCTCCGAGCTGCGCCGTGCCGGCCGGTTCGCGCAGCTTTGCCTGCTCGGCGCGCAGGCCTGTCTCGACGCGGCGGGCGGCGACGGCCCGCTAGCGGTCCTGTGGGGAAGCGAGTTCGGAGCGCTGCACGCCACGCGCGCCGCGCTCGACGAGGACTTGGCGCGCGGCGAGCCGGCGATGCCGTTCACCTTCATCGCGACTCAACCGCATCTCGCGGGCGCGCTCCTCGCGCAACGCTCGCATCCGGTCACGCGCACGGCCTGCCTGTATCTCCCCGCAGAGGCCTGGCCCTCGCTGCCGCGCCTCGCGCAATGCTGGCTCGCGGAGTGCGACAGGGTTCTCGTGGGCTGCGTGGAGGAATCCGGCTCAGGCGGCGTCGCGCATCGCAGCGATTGGTGCCTGTTCCGGAAAAATCCCGCTGCAGGGGCGCTGCGCTGCGAACGCTCGGCGAGGCCCGAAAACGCAGCCGACGCGACGGCACAGGACTGGATTCCCCGCGTCGCCGCCTGGCGCGGCTCGGCGCCGCTCCTTCTGCGCGGAGGCGAAGACGTGTGGAGCTTTGCTTCCGATGGATGAGAAGACAGCGTCGACGAAAGCCTTCATAGGCCTGGGAGCGAATCTCGGCGACCCCGAAGCCCAGGTGCGCCGCGCCTTTGCGGCGCTCGCCGAGCTGCCTGGAACGCGGCTTCTCGCCGCGTCTTCGCTTTACCGCAGCGCGCCGGTCGCTTACACGGTCCAGCCGGACTTCGTGAATGCGGTCGCGCAGGTCGAGACCCGCCTCGGCGCCGAGGCCCTGCTTCGCGAGCTGCTCGCGACCGAGGCCCGTTTCGGACGCGTGCGGCAATTTCCCAACGCCCCGCGCACGCTCGACCTCGATCTGCTGCTCTACGGCGATCGCGTGATCGCAGAGCCGGGCCTCGTCGTTCCCCACCCCCGCATGCACGAGCGCGCCTTCGTGCTCGCTCCCCTCGCCGAGATCGCCCCGGACACCATGATTCCGGGCAAGGGCCGCGCCGGGGCGCTCCTTGCCGCTTGCGTCGATCAGAAAATAGAGAAAATTGGATAAGCGATGAACTCCACCGTTCTTGCACAAACCGTCGGACTGCTCGCGCTCTCGAACGTGTTCATGACCTTCGCGTGGTACGCGCATCTGAAAGAGCTCTCCTCCCGTCCCTGGTTCATCGCGGCGCTCGTGTCCTGGGGCGTGGCGCTGTTCGAATACCTGCTCCAGGTCCCCGCGAACCGCATCGGCTTCAGCCAGTTCAGCCTGGCGCAACTGAAGATCATCCAGGAAGCGATCACGCTTGTCGTGTTCGTCCCGTTCGCGCTCTTCTACATGAACCAGCCGCTCAAGCTCGACTACCTCTGGGCGTCGTTGTGTATCATGGGCGCGGTGTATTTCATCTTTCGGGGCTGACCCACGGAGGAGCAACGATGAAGCTGCCCGCGCTGCTCCTTTGCCTTTTCCTCCTTCCGGGTCCCGCGTCGGGCGCCGCTGCCGCCGGGCCGATCGCCCTGCCGCCGTGGTTCACCGAGACTTTCCTCGATTTCCGGCAAGACGTGGCCCAGGCCGCGCGCGAGGGCAAGCGGCTCATGATCCTCTTCGAGCAGAACGGCTGCCCCTACTGCAAGGAGCTGATCCTGACCAATTTCAGCCAGAAGGCGATCGCCGACAAGGCGCGAAAGAATTTCCTCGCTGTTTCGCTCAACATCTGGGGCGACCGCGAGGTGACCTGGACGGACGGAAAGAAATTCTCCGAGAAACAGCTCGCGGCTTTCCTGAAAATCCAGTTCACGCCTACGCTCGTCTTTTTCGACGAGCGCGGCGGGATCGTGGCGCGGCTGAACGGCTACTACCCGCCGCACCGCTTCGAGCCGGTGCTCGACTGGGTCGCCCGCCGCAGGGAAAGGAAAATCGCGCTCGCCGAGTACCTGCGCACCGCGGTTCGGGAG
>VBCT01000287.1 GCA_005882235.1 Betaproteobacteria bacterium | reverse complement strand
ATCAACGCCGGGGACGTGCATTGCGTCGCGCAGGCGCAGCACGGCTCGGCGCCCGACATCGCGGACAAAGACAAGGCGAATCCCGTCTCGCTCATCCTTTCGGCCGCCATGCTGCTCGAATGGATGGCCGCGCGCCACGGCAAGGACGCGCTTGCCGCCGCCGCGAGAAGCATCGACGCGGCCGTCGACGCGACGCTGAAGAACCCCTCGACGCGGACCGCCGATCTCGGGGGGAAGGTCGGAACCCGGCAATTCGCGGAGGCGGTGGCGGCGAAGCTCGGTTGAGTCCGGACTTCTAGCGTGCGCTCTTAGTGCTATCCTATTTCGGCTCCCTACCCTGGAAGGAGATGTCATGAAACGGCTAATTTTCCTGATCGCGGCAGCGGCTCTCGGCGGCTGCGGAGTCGAGACTGCAAGCACCGCAGCCACCGCAGCCGCGCTCAAGAAGCAGGAGCTCGAGCAAAGCAAGAAGACCCTGGAGCAGGCCCAGCAGAAAATCGGGCAGGCCATGGAGCAGCTGCAGCAATCGCAGCAATCGCGCGAGGCTGCGGAAAAGTAGGAATCCACGACAGCGGTTGCGCGAATAAGTCGCCGGCGAAGCGCCGGTTGCCCTTTCTCAATTTCCAGTCATGAAGTTCGCCCTCTCCGGAAGCCTTGCGTTCCTCGCAATCTTACTATTCGTCGCCTCTGCACATGCCGCCGAAGACGACGGCTTCATTCAGGATCAAAACCGATGCTTGGCGCAGAATTCCTTTCCAAGGCCAAATGAAACGGTAACGTGGACGGGCGGCTGCAAGAACGGCTTTGCCGACGGCGAAGGAATCCAGCAGTGGTTCATCAACAATGCTCCGACAGGTCGGTATGAAGGTCGAATGGAAAAAGGCGCATACCAGGGGCGCGGAAAGTATACGCAGTCCAACGGACGCATTTTTCAGGGTGAATACCGTGAAGGCAAAAGACTTGGCAAAGGTGTTTTGACCGAACCCCAAGGAAACCGATATGAGGGTACTTGGGAAGGCGTCGAAATGATTGGGACGGCCATAATTACGTATCGCAGCGGAGGTCGCTACGAGGGTGAAATCAAGAATCTTCGACCCCAAGGTAAGGGATTGATGACCTATAACGACGGTGGTCGTTATGACGGCGAGTGGAACAATGGGCAACGAGAGGGCCGCGGTGTACTGGTCTCCCACGACGGTGGCCGCTACGAGGGTGAGTGGAAACAAGGGCAGCAGGAAGGCCGAGGAGTTTTCACAGGAAGCAACGGGAGTCGCGCCGATGGTCAGTGGAAGCAAGGAAGAATCGAAGGTCAGGCAGTTGTTGTGGATGCCGCAGGCAGTCGAGTCGAAGGAAATTTCAAGAACGGCAACTTAGACGGAAAACTAATCCTGACGCGTCCCAATGGCTATCGCTTCGAAGGGACAGGAATTCTTCAAGGAGGAGAAATCACCGGCTCAGGAACCATTGTCTATCCTGACGGCGGTCGGTATGAAGGTGAAATCAAGAATGGACGCCGCAGTGGTGCGGGACTACTAATTGGTCCCACCGGGGAGCGCTCGAAGGGTACATGGAAGGACAATTTCCTCGACGGGCCGGCCACGTCGGTCGACTCAAGTGGTAGGTATCAGGGGAATTGGATAAACGGCCGTCTGAATGGCAAGGCATTGGCAGATTACGCCGATGGACGGCACTACGAGGGCGAATACAAGCACGGCGTAATCGATGGCTATGGTGTCATGGTTAGGAGTGACGGGTCTCGCTATGAGGGCGAGTGGAAACGCGGGGTCTACGACGGAACGGGTGTTTTGTCCGATCAAAAAGGAACTCGTCTAGATGGGGTCTGGAAAGACGGGCGTCTCTGGGAGGGACGAGGCCTGTTAGTTTCCGCCGAAGTCCGTGTAGAGGGCGTATGGAACGACGGCGTAATGAGGGGCAGAGGGGTCCTTGCCGAGAGCCGGGGCCGCTACGAAGGAGACTTGAAGAATTCTCTACCTCACGGAAAAGGAAAACTAGTCTTCACAAATGGGGGTTCCTACGACGGGGATTTCGTCGATGGAAAGGCCACTGGCAAAGGTCTGGGTGTTTTCGCAAACGGTTCGCGCTACGAGGGTGAGTGGAAAGACAATCTTCGAGACGGTCACGGTGTCTTTCGGGATTCCTATGGTGACCGCTACGAAGGTCCCTGGAAAAAAGGCGAGATGCGGGGCGTGGTGGTCGTCGCATATGCGAACGGCGATCGATTTGAGGGTGAGTTCAAGGCGGACACGAGAAACGGGCCCGGGGTCATGAATTACAAGAACGGAGCCAAGTATGACGGTTCTTGGAAAGACGGGCTCGCTGATGGTAGAGGTGTCCTCACCGAACCGTCCGGTTCCCGTTACGAAGGAGAATGGAAGGAAAGCCATCAACACGGTAACGGTGCCCTTGTCGACTCCGATGGCAACCGTTACCAAGGTCATTGGAGCCGCGGCAAGATGGAAGGCAAGATGCTCGTAACTTATGCCAATGGTGATCGATTCGAGGGCGAGTTCAAAGCCGGCGCCAAGAACGGCACTGGAATCATGGGCTACAAGAGCGGCGCCAAGTATGAAGGTTCCTGGAAAGACGGACTGGCTGACGGTAAAGGAACCTTCACCGACGCAAGCGGTTGGCAATTCGCGGGAACTTGGAAACAGGGAAGGGAGTTTTCATCATCAGTGGTGAGGAAAAATACGAAGCGGAATTTGACCAAGGGCGACGAATAAGCGGGTCCGGGCATGAAATCAATATTCCGCGATCCAAAATATGACATGACGGGGACGACCATGACACGTCCTGCACTCGGGATGCTATGCGCTCTGGCCGCAGCGGCAGTGGCGATGGTCGCCTACGCCCAGCAGAACCCGTACCGCGAAGACGGCTGGGGGAAGCTCCCCGGCGGAAGGAAGTGGGGACAGACGAGCGCGATCGATATCGATCGCAGCAACAACATCTGGGTGTTCGAGCGATGCGGCGCGAATTCCTGCATCGGTTCGAACGCGGCGCCGCTCGTCAAGCTCAGCCCGTCGGGCAGATTTCTCAAGAGTTTCGGCGCGGGGATGTTCGCGTTTCCCCACGGCATCCACATCGACAGAGCCGGCAACGTGTGGGTTACCGACGCGGATGGAAAGGACGGCAAAGGCCACCAGGTCGTGAAGTTCAGCGCGGAGGGAAAGGTCCTCTTGACGCTCGGCCGGGCCGGGGTCCCCGGAGACGGCCCGGACACCTTCAACCGGCCGTCGGACGTGCTCACCGCTCCGAACGGCGACATTTTCGTCGCGGACGGACACGGCGGAGACTCCAACGCGCGCATCGTGAAGTTCTCGAAGGACGGAAGGTTCATCAAGACCTGGGGCAGGAAGGGAGCTGATCGCGGCGAGTTCGACACGCCTCACGCCCTCGCCATGGATTCCAGGGGACGCCTATTCGTCGGCGACCGCGGCAACAGCCGCATCCAAATCTTCGACCAGGAAGGGAATTTCCTCGAAGAATGGAAGCAATTCGGCCGGCCGAGCGGGCTCTTCATCGATCGGAACGACGCTCTGTACGTGGCCGATCACCAGTCGAACGCGAAGCTCAACCCCGGCTTCAAGCGGGGCATCCGGATCGGCAGCGCCAAGGACGGCGCGGTCAGCGCATTCATCCCGGGCCTGGGCGCGGAACCGGAAACCCAGAGCGTGGGAGAAGGCGTGGCTGCGGATGCGACCGGCAACGTCTACTGGGCAGAAACCGCTGGCATGACAGTGAGGAAATTCGTCAAGAACTAGCCGGCGGGAACGACGCGACTTTAGGTCCGCGTCACCACCGGCGCATCGTCGACGGAAGGCTCGGGCTTCGCCTCGGCCCGCATCTCGTCCAGGGGCGGCTCCTCGGGCAGCTCGGTCTCCGTTTCCGTCGCGACGGCTTCATGCGCGAGGAATCCGCCCGACTGGTGGCGCCACAGCCTCTCGTAGTGGCCGCCCAGACGCAGCAACTCCTCGTGCGTTCCCTCCTCGGCGATGCGGCCGGCCTCGAGGACGATCAGGCGATCCATGCGCGCGATGGTGGACAGGCGGTGAGCGATCGCGATCACCGTTTTGCCTTCCATCAGACCGAGCAGCTGCTCCTGTATCGCGAGCTCGACCTCGCTGTCGAGCGCCGAGGTCGCTTCGTCGAGCACGAGGATGGGCGCGTCTTTCAGGACGACGCGCGCCAGCGCCACGCGCTGGCGCTGTCCGCCGGAGAGCTTGACCCCGCGCTCGCCTACGTGGGCCTCGTAGCCCTTGCGGCCCTTCCAGTCCTGCAGACCGACGATGAATTCGTGCGCCTGCGCCTTGCGCGCCGCCGCCTCGACTTGCGCATCGCCCGCGCCGGGTCTGCTATAGCGGATGTTGGCGGCGATCGAGCGATGCAGCAACGAAGTGTCCTGCGTCACCATGCCGATCGCCGCGCGCAGGCTCTCTTGCGTCACTGCGCCGATATCCTGCCCGTCGATGCGGATGCGGCCCCGCGCCGGCTGGTAGAAACGCAGCAGCAGGTTGACTAAGGTCGACTTTCCGGCGCCCGAGCGGCCGACGAGGCCCACGCGCTCGCCGGGGCGGATCGTGAGGTTCAGGTGGTCGAGCACGGGCTTGCCGTCGCTTCTGCCGTAGTTGAAGCTCACGTCCTCGAAGCGGATCTCGCCGCGCGGCACCTCGAGCTCGCGCGCCCCCGGCAGGTCGCCGCCGACGTGCGGTACGGCGATCGTCTGCATGCCTTCCTGCACCACGCCGATGCTCTCGAAGATTCCCGTTACCTCCCAGCTCACCCAGCCGGCGACGTTGGCGATCTGCCAGGCGAGGGGCAAGGCAGTCGCCACGACGCCCGCGCCCACCGCGCCTTGCGCCCAGAGCCAGATGCCGATCGCGGCGGTGCCGGTGAGGAGCGCCGCGTTCATCACCGAAAGGCAGAACATGAATTGCGAGATGAGGCGCATATGCGCGCCGATCGCGCCCTGGTGCTCGTCGATCACCTCGCGCACATACGCGTCCTCGTCGGCGAGCCGCGCGAAGAGCTTGACCGTGAGGATGTTGGTGTAGCTGTCGACGACGCGCGCCATCACGTGTGAGCGCAGCTCCGAGCTGGTCTTCGCCAGATCGCGCATGCGTGGCACGAAGTAGCGCAGGAACACGATGTAACCGAGGAACCACAACAGTGTCGGCAGGCCCAGGCGCCAGTCCGACGCGGCCATCAGCGCAAACGCGCTCACCCCGTAGACCGCGATGTACCAGACCGCGCGTATGCTCGCCATCACGCTCTCGCGCAATGCGTTGGCGGTCTGCATGACGCGGTTGGCGATGCGCCCTGCGAAATCGTTCTGGAAAAACGGCCAGTTCTGCCGCACCACGTGCCAGTGGCTCTGCCAGCGGATCATGCTGGTCACCCCCGGTATCAGCGCGTTCTGGCGGATCAACATGTCGGCCAGATTGGCGAGCGGGCGGACGAAGAGCACGAGAGCCACCATGCCGGCGAGCAAGGGCCACTGCGCGTCGAGAGCCGCCTGGCGGTCGACGGCCTCCATCAGCGAAACCAGCTTCCCTATGAACACCGGGATCACCGTGTCGAT
>VBCT01000263.1 GCA_005882235.1 Betaproteobacteria bacterium | reverse complement strand
CTACGTCGAATCCTCGATCGGCTCACCCAAGGAGCGCGCCGAGATCAGCATTACCCCCGCTGGGCGGGTGAGGGTCGTGATCGGCACGCAGCCGTCGGGGCAGGGTCACGAGACGAGCTTCGCGCAGGTGGTGTCTTCGCTGTTGTCGGTACCCGTGGAAGCGATCGATATCGTGATCGGCGACACCGACGTGGTGAGCGTAGGCGGCGGTTCGCATTCCGGCCGCTCGATGCGCCACGCGGCGACGGTATTCTCCCTGGCCGCAAAGGAGCTCATCGAAAAGGGGAAGAAAATCGCGGCGCACATGCTGGAGGCCGGCGCGGCGGAGGTACAGTTCGCAGACGGCCGCTTCTCGGCTCCGCACGCGCTCAGGGCGTACGGCTTTCTGGCATTGGCGCGAGACTCCGCGGAAGCCCTCCTGCCCAGGGAATTGTCGGGCGGACTCGCCGTCGTCGCCGACAACGAGATGCACGATCCGGTATTCCCGAACGGCTGCGCGGTCTGCGAGTGCGAGGTCGACCCCGAAACGGGGGCGGTCGACGTCACGCGATTCACCGCCGTCGACGACGTCGGTCGCTGCATCAATCCCCTGATCGTCCACGGCCAGACGCACGGCGGCGCGGCCCAAGGGATCGGCCAGGCGATCTCCGAGATCTATCACGTCGATCCGGAAACGGGGCAGCCGCTCACAGGGTCGCTGATGGACTACGCCATTCCCAGATCGGATACCCTGCCTTCCTTCAGCGCCGAGATCGTGGAAGTTCTTTCGCCGACCAACCCGCTCGGAATCAAGGCAGCGGGCGAAGGCGCGACGACGCCCGCACCCGCCGCGGTCGTCAACGCCATCGTCGACGCGCTCGCCGGCTTGGGCGTGCGCGACATCGCCATGCCCGCGACGCCACAGAACGTCTGGCGGGCAATCCAGCGAGCCAGGAAATGAATCCGGCACGCGCGCTCGCGGCGATCGCCCTGCTTTTCACCGTGTGTTGCGCTCTCGCGCAACGCTCCACGGGCGGCGAGCATCCCTATCCCAAGGGCCCGGTGCGCGTCATCCTGCCGTTTCCGGCCGGTGGGGGTGTCGACGCCGCAGGGCGCATCCTCGCCCAGAAGCTGGCCGAGGGCTTCGGCAAGCCCTTCGTGATCGAAAACCGCGGAGGCGCCAACGGAAACATCGGGACGGAAGCCGCGGCGAAATCGGCGAACGACGGCGCAACGCTGCTGTTTACGGGCGCGGGCTTCGTCACCAACCCGAGTCTCTACAAGAGAGTCCCCTACGACCCGGTGAGGGATTTCGAGCCGATCAGCCTGATGGCCCTCGGACCCAACGTGCTCGTCGTGCATCCGTCGCTGCCGGTCAAATCGGTGAAGGACCTCATCGCTCTTGCCAAGTCGCAGCCCGCGCGAATCGGGTTTGCCGGATCAGGCTCGGGCAGCACGCCGCATCTCGCGGGCGAGCTCTTCAACGTGATGGCCGGCGTGCAATTGGTGCACGTTCCGTACCGGGGCTCGGGTCCGGCGATGATCGGCCTGCTTGCGGGCGAGGCGCCCGTCATGTTCCTCCCCGCGATCAACGCGGGCGGACACGTCGCGGCGGGCCGTCTTCGCGCGATCGCGGTCACGAGCCGCGAGCGGCTGCAGGCGATGCCGGACCTGCCGACGGTTTCCGAAGCAGGTCTTCCGGGCTACGAATCCAGCCAGTGGTACGGGCTGCTCGCGCCGGCCGGCACGCAGCGCGAGGTGCTCGACCTGCTCAACGCGCAAGTTGCGAATATCATGCAAACCTCGGACATGAAGGCGCGGATGACGAACGACGGACTGGTGCCGATCGGCGGGAGCCGCGAACAATTCGCCGCCCACATCAAGGGCGAGATCGAGAAGTGGGCGAAAGTGATTAGCGCGTCCGGCGCGAGGGTGGATTGAATGAATGAGCTGGATTTCACGAAGCCCGTGGGGCCCCGGAAACCTTCGGTCGAGGCGACTGCAAAGCCCTCGATCTACGACCCGGCCATGGCAGCGGAATTTTTCGGTTCCGTCGGCAAGCCGGAACCCGTCGCCAAAGGAGCGACCATTTTCGCCGAGAACGAAAAAGGAAACCGGCTACTGCTCCGGCGCGACAAGATGTACCTGCTCCTGGACGGCGAGGTCACTCTGACCGCGAAGAACAAGGTCATCGGCAAGATCGGCAAAGGCGAGATCTTCGGCGAGATGGCGTCGATCAGCGAGATGCCCCGCAGCGCCACCGCCGTGGCGAAAACACCGTGCCGGGTCATCGCACTCGACGACGGGCAGTTTCAGAGCGCACTGCGGAAAAAGCCCGAGTTCGCGCTCATGCTGATGAGCGTCATGATCGGCCGCATGCGCCACGCGATCGGCCTGCAGAATCCGGGCGGCCCCGCCTCCGAGGGCAAGATGAAGGAATCCGCGGTTTTCGACAAATCCGCGCTCGCCATTCTCGCGCGCGCGCTTTCCCAGACGACGGTGCGCTACGAGCGCAACAAGGTGATCGTGAAGGAAGGCCAGGCCGGCGTGATGATGTACGTCGTGCTCGAAGGCCGCCTTGCGGTTTCGATCCGGGGCAAGCTCGTGGAAAGAATCGGGGCGGGCGGCGTGTTCGGCGAGATGGCGCTGGTCGAGCGCACGCCGCGTCTTGCGACGGTCACGTCGGAAACGGATTGCGGGCTGCTCGCTTTCGGCCGGAACACCCTTCTCGATCTGATCAAGGCGAGTCCCGATTTCGCCGTGTCGCTCCTCGGCGCGGTAAGCGATCGGGCGAGATTCATTG
>VBCT01000262.1 GCA_005882235.1 Betaproteobacteria bacterium | reverse complement strand
ACGAGCGCACGTTGCGTGCGGCTCAGGTGGTGGTGGACGAGGGCCTCGCCAGGCCGATCCTGGTGGGGAGACCTCCCGTGGTCGAGCGGCGCATCGAACGCCACGGATTGCGCATCCGGCCGGGGACGGATTTCGAGCTCGTGAACCCCGAATCCGACCCCCGCTACCGCGATTATTGGACGGAGTACCACCGCCTCGCGGAGAGGCGTGGGGTCTCGCAGCAATTCGCGCAGACGGAGCTGCGCCGCCGCCATACGCTGATCGGCGCGATGATGATCCACCGCGGCGAAGCCGACGGAATGATCTGCGGCACTATCGGCACGCACGGAACGCACCTGCAGTACATCGACCAGGTGATTGGTTTGCGGCCGGGCGCGAGGCATTTCTATGCGATGAACGCGCTCATGTTGCCCAAGCGCACGGTTTTCATCTGCGACACCTACGTCAATCTCGACCCTAGCGCCGAGCAGCTCGCGGAAATGACCGCGCTCGCGGCAGAGGTGATCCGGCGTTTCGGCGTGGTCCCGAAGGCGGCCCTGCTCTCGCACTCGAGTTTCGGAACGAGCGATGCGCCTTCCGCGAAGAAGATGCGCACGGCGCTGGAGCTGATCCATTCGCTCGCTCCAGAGCTCGAAATCGAAGGCGAGATGCACGGCGACGCGGCCCTCGACGCCGAGTTGCGGCTTGCAAATTTTCCGCGCTCGCGCCTGAAAGAGGAGGCGAATCTTCTGATCATGCCGACTCTGGACGCCGCCAATATCGCTTTCAATCTGCTGAAGACCGCCGCGGGCGACGGCATCACCATCGGGCCGATCCTGCTCGGCGCGGCGCGCCCGGTTCATATCCTCACTTCTTCGGCGACCGTCAGGCGCATCGTCAACATGACCGCGCTCACCGTGGTGGACGCCAACGCCTTCGGCGAGGAAAAGCAGTCCCGGACAAGCTGAGAAAACTCCACCCGGCCGCCGCCGACTTCCGAAACAACTTCCGCTCATGGCGTTGAACCCTGAATCCATCAAGTCGAAGGCAGGACTCGTTCTGACAGGAGGCGGAGCCCGGGCGGCCTATCAGGTCGGCGTCCTGAAAGCGGTGAGGGAACTGCTGCCGCTGCCCGAGAAGAATCCGTTTCCCATCGTGTGCGGCACCTCGTCAGGCGCGATCAACGCGGCGACGCTCGCGGTGTTCGCCGACAATTTCGACGCTGCGGTCGGGCGGCTCCTGGAGGTTTGGGAGAGCTTTCGCGTCCAGCACGTTTACCGTTCCGATCCGGTCGGGATCGCGCGCATGGGGTTGCGCTGGCTCGCCGCGGTCACGCTGGTGTCGCGCACCAGCCCGGTTTCGCTGCTCGACAACAGTCCTCTCGCCGATATGTTGTCCCGCAGCCTCGACTTCGGTCGCATCCAGGAGAACATCGACAACGGCTGTCTGTACGCGGTCTCGATCACCTGCTCCGGGTACTCTTCCGGACAGAGTGTCTCCTTCTACCAGGGAGGGCCCGACACCGAAGCGTGGGAGCGCACCCAGCGCGTCGGCGCCGCGATGCCGATCCGGGTCGAGCACCTGATGGCTTCATCGGCGCTGCCCTTCATATTTCCCGCGGTGAAGATCAACCGGGAATATTTCGGCGACGGGTCGATGCGCCAGATCGCGCCGATCAGCCCCGCGCTGCACCTGGGCGCAGACCGGGTGCTGGTGGTGAGCACCGCCCGGCAGACCGGGCATGTCGAGGCGCCGCGGGTGCGCGGCAATCTGTATCCATCGGTGGCGCAGATCGCCGGCCACGCTCTGAACAGTATTTTTCTGGACAGCCTCAACGTCGATATCGAGCTCGTGCAGAGAATCAATCGCACCATCAGCCTCATCGCCCCGGAGAAGCTTCGGGAAGCGGGGCTGCCGCTGCGGCAGATCAAGGTGCTGGTGATCTCGCCCAGCCAGCCCATAGAGCGCATGGTGGTCCGTCACGTACACGACCTGCCGTGGACGGTGCGCTTCCTCCTGCGAGGCATCGGCGCGATGAACCGCAACGGATCGAACCTCGCGAGCTATCTGCTCTTCGAAAGCGGGTACTGCCGGGCGCTGATCGATCTGGGCTATCAGGACACCATGGCGCGCCGCGCCGAGGTGCTGGAGTTTTTGAGTCCCCGACAATAAACTGAAGGCCGCTCTCACCGCGGCCCCGCCTCGTGAACCAGCCTCCCGATCCGTTCGAATTCCTGAAGAGCCTTTGGGGTCCTATGGGCCTGCCGCTGGCGGGAGTGATGACCCCGAGTCTCGTCCAGGATGACCTCGATAGGCGCATTGCAGAGCTGAAATCGGTGGAGAACTGGCTCAACATGAACCTCAACGTTCTGCGCATGACGATTCAGGGCCTGGAAATGCAGAAAGCCGGTCTTGCCGCGATGCAAAACGCTGCGGGAGGCGCGTCTCCGGGCACTTCAGAGCCGTCCGGCCGCGAAGATCCGTCGAAAAAATAGTCCCTGCGCCCGACCGGCGCAGGAAGACCATGGCACACATCATTGACCGAGGAGAAGCAATGTCCAAAGCGATTCGAATCCAACAACAAGGCGGACCCGAAGTTCTGAAATGGGAAGACGTCCAGGTCGGGGACCCCGGGCCGGGCGAGGCGCGCGTGCGCCACAAGGCCTGCGGACTCAATTTTCTCGACGTCTACCAGCGCTCCGGACTGTACAAGATCGCCCTTCCTTCGGGGATGGGTAACGAAGGGGCCGGCGTCGTGGAGGCGGTAGGGGCGGGGGTCACGCACGTCAAGGCGGGCGATCGCGTCGCGTATGCCGGGGGCGCTCCGGGCGCCTATTCCGAGGTGCGCACCATGCCGGCCGACCGCCTGGTCGTCCTGCCAGAGGGCATTTCCTTCGAAACCGCGGCGGCGATGATGTTGAAGGGCATGACCGCCCAGTATCTGCTGAGGCGCACTTACAAGGTTCAATCGGGCGAGACCATCCTGTTCCACGCGACGGCGGGTGGAGTCGGCCTGATTGCGTGCCAGTGGCTGAAGGCGCTCGGTGCAACGGTGATCGGCACGGCCGGCTCCGAGGAAAAATGCGCCCTCGCCAAGGCGCACGGCGCGCACCACTGCATCAACTACCGCAAGGAGAATTTCGTCGAGCGCGTGA
>VBCT01000261.1 GCA_005882235.1 Betaproteobacteria bacterium | reverse complement strand
GACGCTCCTGCCCGGTCCCGACATCGGGCGGCGCTGCGCCGACGTGATGCGCAGGGTGCGGGACGCCGATTTCGAGGTCGGAATTCACGCCTGGGACCACGTGAAATGGCAGGACGGCGCGCCTGCAGCCGACGCCCGTTGGACCGAGCGCCAGATGCTCCTATCGCGCAAGCGCTTCGAGGAGATATTCGGGACGCCCGCGCGCGCGCACGGCGCCGCGGGCTGGCAGACGAACCTGCACGCGCTGCGCCTGACCCAGCGCCTCGGCTTCGATTACTGCTCGGACACCCGCGGGAGCGGTCCCTTCATCCCCGTATGGCGCGCAGAGGTCGTGGCGTGTCCGCAGCTCCCGACCACGCTCCCGACTCTGGACGAGCTGATCGGCACGAACGGGCTCACGAAAAAAAACGTCGCGGACCACGTGCTCAACCTCACGCGGGAATGCCCCGCCGCGGGGCACGTGTACACGCTTCACGCCGAGCTCGAAGGCGGAAAGCTCGCCCCGGCGTTCGAGGCGATGCTCGCGGGGTGGAAAAAGCAGGGCTACGACCTGGTGTCGATGCGGGCGCTTGCCGAATCGCTCGACCTGAGAAGCCTGCCGCGCAACGAGATCGCGTTCGGCAGCGTCGCGGGTCGATCGGGATTGCTCGCGCTGCAGGGCAAGGAATTTCTCTCATGAACGGCGAGCTCTTCCCCGGCTTCAAGCGCAGGCGCATCAGGACGAGCGGCGCGGCGATCAATCTCGTCCACGGCGGCGTGGGCCCGCCCCTGCTCCTTCTGCACGGCTATCCGCAGACCCACGCGATCTGGCACCGCGTCGCGCCCGAGCTCGCGAAGCGATTCAAGGTGGTCGCCGCCGACCTGCGCGGTTACGGAGACAGCGAGAAACCCCACGGGCGTCCCGACCATGCCAACTATTCCAAGCGCGCCATGGCCCAGGACCAGGTCGAGGCGATGCGCGCCCTGGGTCATGAAACGTTCTTCGTCGTCGGTCACGACCGCGGCGGACGGGTCGCGCATCGCATGGCTCTCGACCACCCCGCCTCGGTGACGAAGCTCGTCGTGCTCGACATCGTTCCCACGCGCACGATGTATGCCCGGGTCTCCCGCGAGTTCGCCAAGGCCTATTACCACTGGTTCTTCCTGCTACGGCCCGAGCCGATTCCGGAGACCCTGATCGGCGCCAATCCGGATTTCTACATCGAGAGCCACATGGGGACCCGCCACGCGGGCCTGAAGGCCTTCGCGCCCGAGGCGCTTGCCGAGTACCGGCGATGCTTTCGCGATCCGGCGACGATTCACGCGAGCTGCGAGGATTACCGCGCGGCCGAGTCGATCGACCTCGCGCACGACGAGTCCGACATCGGCCGCAAGGTGGTCGCGCCTCTCCTCGTTCTCTGGGGCAAGCACGGAACGGTCGCGCGCTGCTTCTCGCCCCTCGCCGACTGGGCCGAGCGGGCCGAAACCGTCCAGGGACGGACCCTGGATTGCGGCCATTACATCCCGGAGGAGGCGCCGGCGGAACTGTTGGGGGAGCTCGTAAAATTTCTTTCGTGAGCTGCCGCGGAAACGCAGTCGGTTGCGTTCGCTTCCGAATTCGGGGGACAATGGCGCCCATAGGGGTGCGGACTCTGGATGGCCGACAAAGCGGTAAGCGACTTCGTCCTGCCCGCCACCGGCGGCAAGGAGTTCCGGCTCTCGGCGGTCAAATCCAAGCTGCTCGTCCTCTATTTCTACCCGAAGGACAACACCCCGGGCTGCACCACGGAAGGCGCGCAATTTCGTGATCTCTACTCCCAGTTCCAGAAGGCGGGCTGCTCCGTGGCCGGCGTTTCACGAGACAGCCTGAAGTCGCACGAGAATTTCAAGGCCAAAATGGGCTTTCCTTTCGAGTTGCTGTCGGACGAAGACGAAAAGATCTGCAAGCAGTTCGGCGTGATGAAGATGAAGAACATGTACGGCAAGAAGGTCCGCGGCATCGAACGCAGCACCTTTGTGCTCGACCGCGACCGCGTTCTCCGGCGCGAATGGCGCGGAGTCAAGGTTCCCGGTCACGCCCAGGAGGTGCTCGATTTTGTTAAAACCGTCTGAGCAGCAAGCCGGTTCCGCAGCCGAAGCTTCGCGCAAATCCGTGCCCTCCCGCCGCCCCCGCGCGCAATCCCGACCGTCCGCAACGAAACTCTTCGTTCTCGACACCAACGTGCTGATGCACGACCCGACGAGCCTGTTCCGTTTCGAGGAGCACGACGTGTTCCTGCCGATCATGACGCTCGAGGAGCTCGACAACAACAAGAGCGGCATCTCGGAAATCGCCCGCAACGCGCGCCAAGCGAGCCGGTTTCTGGACGACATCGTGAGCCACGCCAAGCAACCCATAGCGGAAGGAATTCCGCTCGCGCGCCACGAGGCCGACAACGCGAGGGGGCGCCTCTACCTGCAGACCGAGGCGATCAACGGCCACATTCCCGCCAATCTTCCGATCGGCAAGACCGACAACCACATCATCGGCGTCGTCATCTACCTGCAGAAGCGCGACCCCAAGCGCCGGGTCACGCTGGTGTCGAAAGACATCAACATGCGCATCAAGGCCCGGGCGCTGGGCCTGACCGTGGAGGACTATTACAACGACAAGGTGCTCGAGGATGCCGATCTGCTCTACACCGGCGTTCGCGAGCTGCCTGCGGATTTCTGGGACAATCACGGCCGCGACATCGAGTCGTGGAAACGCGAGGGACGCACTTATTACCGCATACGCGGTCCGCTCTGCCAGAACCTGCTGCTGAACGAGTTCGTGTATCAGGACGGCGAGCGCCCGCTGCTCGCCACGGTCAAGGAAATCTCGGACCGGACGGCGGTGCTCGAGACCGCGCGCGACTACACCCACGGCAAGAACAACGTCTGGGGCATCACGGC
>VBCT01000189.1 GCA_005882235.1 Betaproteobacteria bacterium | reverse complement strand
GACGGCAGGACCGGCCACGGGACCGGAGTGCCTGAAGTCCAGAACCGAGGCGCCGGCATCTTCCAATCGCTTTGCTTCTTCCACCAGTTCGTCGGCAGGAAGTTTCTCGCCATGGAATTCGGCAAAGACCGGGACGCCCGCGCGGACGATTGCTTTCACCACGCCGGGATCGCCCAAGACCTTCACCATGTCCGCCCCTCCTTCTTTTGCGAGGCGGACGGCGGCAATGATTGCGGCGCCCGTTCCTTCTTGCGTCGGGCCATCGGGAATATCGCAACTGACCAGCGCGCGCTTCGCGCCGCGGCGCACGGCTTTGCAGCAGATCAGCATCTCGTCGACGGTTACTTCCCTGTCCGTCGCGTGCCCCCAGAGATTGAGGCCGACCGAGTCGCCCACCGAGATCAGGTCCACGCCGGCGCGGTCCGCGATTCTCGCTATCTCGGTGTCCCAGGCGACCACGCCGACGATCTTGCGTCCGTCGCTCTTCATTTGCCGGAGAGCGGAAATCGTTAGCTTGTCTTCCATCCCTTTATCCCGCCGGAGAGGCACCGGCGAGCCGCCTGATCGCCGAGATGATCGCGCCCGGATCGGCGCGGTTCTTCCCGGCGATGTCGAGCGCGCTGCCGTGCGCGACCGAGGAGAATAGCACCGGTGTGCCGATGGTGAGGGCTGCGGTGTCGGAAAAGGCCTGGGTTTTCGCCAAGATGTGCCCCTGGTCGTGGATCATGACGACGAAAGCGTCGTAGCCCTTCTTCAGGAACATGGTATCGGCGCCGAACGGGCCTTCGGCTGCGACGTCGTTCTTCTTCGCGTCGGCGATCGCCGGGCCGATGATCTCCTGCTCCTCGTCGCCGAAAAGACCGCCCTCGCCGGCGTGGGGGTTGAGTCCCGACACGGCGATGCGCGGGTGAGCGATGCCCATGCGGCGCAACGCCGAATCCGCCGAGCGGATCGCGTGCAGCACGCGGTCGCGCGTGACGAGCTTGATCGCGCGGCGCAGGCTCGCGTGCAGCGTCGCGTGCGCGATGCGCATTTCGGTCCCGCCCGAGTCGAAGCAGAGCATGAGGAACGCGTCCTCGGGCGAAACGCCGGCGCAGCGCGCGACGAACGTGGGATAGCCGTCGAACTCGATTCCGGCGAGCTTGATCGAGCTTTCCGTATGCGGCGCGGCGACGACCGCGTCCACCTCGCCGGCGAGCGCCGCGTCGATCGCGGTCTTCGCAGAATCGAGCGCGGCTTCGCCGTGTGGCGCGGCGATTGCACCGATGTGCAGCTCGCCGGGCTTGAACTGCCTGCGCTCGACCAGGGCCAGCGCCCCGTCGTTCCAGGCCGCATCGGCGGCGCGCGTGAGGCAGCGGAGATCCGGTTTGAGACCGCAGGCATCGGCATGCGCCTCGAGCGCGCTGCGGTCGCCGACGAGCAGCGGCCGGCAGATTTTTCGTACCTGCGGGGCCAGCGCCGCCTTGAGGGCGATTTCGGGGCCGATCCCTGCGGGATCGCCGGTGGCGATGGCGATTCGCGGCAGGCTCATCTAATCCGCCTTGACCCCGGCGGAGCGGATCACCCCTTTCCAGCGCTCGGCGTCCTTCTTCATGAACGCGGCCATCTGCGCCGGCGTGTTGCCGATCGCCTCGGCCGAGAGATCAGCGAGGCGTTTCTGCACGTCGGACAGCTTCAGCACCTCGGCCACGGCGGCTGAGATCCTCTCGGCGATCGGCATCGGCGTCTTAGGCGGCGCGACGATGCCGAACCACGCGACCGCCTCGAATCCCGGGAGGATCTCGGCAAGCGCCGGCACGTCGGGAAGCGACGCGATGCGCTTCTCGCTGCACACCGCGAGCAGCTTCAGCTTGCCGCTTACCACGTGCTGCCGCGACACGCCTAGATTGTCGAACATCATCTCCACCTGCCCGGCAAGCAGGTCGGTGAGCGCGGGCGCGCTGCCCTTGTAGGGGATGTGCGTTAGGCGCACGCCCGCCATTGACTTGAACATCTCGCCGGTGAGGTGCGAGGTCGTACCGCTGCCCTGCGAGGCGTAGTTGAGCTTGTCCGGGTTCGCCTTGGCGTAGTCGATCAGCTCACGGATGCTGTTCACCGGCACCGTGGGATTTACGAGGACCACGTTGGGGATTGCGACCATGACGCCCACCGGCACGAACTGCGCCGGGTCGAAGGGAAGATTCCGATATAGGTTCGGATTGATGATGAGAGGAGGCGGCGGCGAGGACAGCAGCGTGTAGCCGTCTGGCTCGGCCTTGAAGACGTACTCGGCGCCGATGTTGCCGGCGGCGCCCGCGCGGTTTTCCACGATGACGGGCTGGCCCCACTTGAGCGACAGCTTCTCGCCGATGATGCGCGGGATGACGTCGGCACTGCCTCCGGCTGGGAAGGGCGCGACGATCCTCACGGACTTGTTCGGGTATGCCTGCGTGTGCAGCGTGAGCGGAAATCCGCACAGCGCGGCGGCGAGCATCCGGGCGATCGTGGGCCTCATCGACTTTCTCCTCGGTCTCGCGCCATTTTACCGGTGCTAGAATCGGCCTGAACGAATTTCCCGATAAGGATCTTCCCTTGTCCGCAGTCCCCGCATCACGCGCCTGGCCGGCCGAAGGCCTGGCCCGAGTTCCCTACTGGATATACCAGGACGAGGACGTCTACCGCCGCGAGCAGGAGCACATCTACCGCGGCGACACCTGGAATTTCCTCGGGCTCGAGGCCGAGCTGCCGGAGAAGGGCGATTTCAAGACTACTTTCGTCGGCGAGATGCCGGTGGTGGTGACCCGCGACGAGGGGGGCGCGCTCAACTGCTTCGAGAACCGTTGCGCGCACCGCGGCGCGCTCCTGTGTCTGAAAAGCCGCGGCAACACGAAAGAGATTACCTGCATTTATCACAACTGGACCTACGACCTGGAGGGCAACCTCACCGGAGTCGCGTTCCGGCGCGGCGTCAGGGGGCAGGGCGGGATGCCCGAGGACGCTAAGCCGGAGAGCGAGGCGCCGAGGAAACTGCGCGTGGCGACCTTCTGCGGGCTGATGTTCGCAACGCTTTCGGAGGCGACGCCGCCGATCGAGCAGTACATCGGTCCCGAAGTCGCCGCGAAAATCAGGCGGGTGATGAAGGAGCCGGTGAGGCTGCTCGGCGGCTATACCCAGGTGTTGCAGAGCAACTGGAAGCTCTACTTCGAGAACGTGAAGGACACGTACCACGCGAGCCTGCTGCATCTTTTTTTCTCGACCTTCCGCCTGAACCGGCTCGAGCAGAAAGGCGGGGTGGTCGTCGGCGGCGAAGGCGGCAGCCACGCCAGCTTCACCATGATGAAATCGGACCCGTCCGGGGACGAGTACGAGCGTGCCGGCATGCGCTCGGCGAGCGGCGGCTACGCGCTGGAGGCGCCGCAGATGCTGGAGTCCGTGGACGAGATCGGCGACGGCGTCACGCTGCAGATCCTCACCGTGTTCCCGGGGTTCGTGCTGCAGCAGATCATGAACAGCCTCGCCGTGCGCCAGGTGCTGCCGAAGGGTGTGCGCCGCACCGAGCTCGTGTGGACCTGCTTCGGCTATGCGTCGGACGACGCGAGGATGACCGAGTTGCGCATGAAGCAGGCCAATCTCGTCGGCCCGGCGGGGTACATTTCGCTCGAGGACGGCGCGGCGACGGGGTTCGTCCAGCGCGGCGCCGCAGGTGCGTCGGAACGCTCGTCGTTCGTCGAAATGGGCGGGCGCACGGTCGAGTCGAACGAGTCGCGCGTCACCGAAACCTCGGTGCGCGGCCTGTGGCAGCAGTACCGCAGGCACATGGGCCTCTGAGCGGATGGACGCCGCGCTCCAGCTCGCGGTGGAGAACCTCCTCGCCCGCTATGTCCACGCCATCGATGACGACCGTCTGGAAGACTGGCCGGGGTTTTTCGCGGAGACGTGCCTCTACCGCATCACCACCGCGGAGAACCTCGAGCGCGGCCTGCCCCTGTCCATCATCTACGGCGACTCGCGCGCCATGCTGGCCGATCGCGTCTCGGCGCTGCGGCACGCCAACATCTACGAGGCGCAGCGATACCGGCACACGGTGTCCTCGACGCTCGTCGAGCGGGTGGATGCGAACACCGCGCGCGCGAGCTCGAACTTCCAGGTCGTGCGTATCATGCACACGGGGGAGTCGATGCTGTTCGCGAGCGGCCGCTACCTCGACCGTATCCGCATGAAGGGCGACGGCGGCGAGCTGCAGTTCGAGGAAAGAGTCGTGGTCCTCGACAGCCGCAGCGTAGATACGCTGCTTGCGATACCGCTCTAGTGGGCTCGATTCAGGACCTTGAGCCGATCGACGAGAGGCCCGGGGTCCTTTCCATCCAGCGCCTGCTCGCGAGATCGATGATCTTTCTGTCCCCGGACGCCACGGGATCCCGCTGCCTGCCCACCCATTCGACGATCGGCATGAATTCCGCGCATTCCGCGGCCGCTGCGGCAGGGGCCATTTCGAAAATCCCGATTCCCGCCTCCGCGGCTTTGACGTACACGTCCGAATCGCTGATCCGCGTCAGGAACGGCAAACCGAGCGAGTTGAGAAACCGCTCGAGCGGTTGATACACCGGCATCGAGCTGCGGACCCGGTTCGCCAGCACGGCCAGCTGGATATTGCGCGTGCGGATCCTGCCCACGAGGAGGAGGTCCCTGACGAAATTGGCCGTCGCGTGAATGTCGATCGCCGAGGGCGCCACCGGGATGAGGATGCCGTCGGCCTTGCTCAGCATTTCCTGCAGGAGCAGACCCGATACGCCGGCCGGCGCATCGATCAGGAGCTGCTGCGTGTCCGTCGGCACGTGCATCTCGACGCTGCGGATGCGGCCGCCCTTCTGAGGCGCGGCGTTAGCCCCGTAAATTCTCCCCCCAGACTGGGTACGGACCCGCAGCCAATGCAGGCTCGACCCCTGCGGGTCGTAGTCCATGACGGTTGTCGGGATGTTTTGAGCCGCGAAGTAACTGGCGAGGTTGGTGGCGACGGTGGTCTTTCCGGATCCGCCCTTCGAATTGATTACCAGCGTGGTGTTCATTCTCATGACCTGCTCCCCTTCTCATCCCCACGGACTGCACGGCTAAGCCTATGCCAAAGTCATGTTCCCGCTAATTAACTAATTCACAGGAGAGGAGCGAAAGGGGCGAGAAATCCCTCGGCTGTCGGGTTCGCGGGCTTGCGACCTTGACAGGGGTGTGCACGGTGACGACCATTCGCCCGTTAACCGGGGGGTGGACATGTTCACGAGACTTTTTTACGCGGATCTTCGCTCCCGCCTCAGCTGGGCGGTGTCGCGCAGGTGGTACGACCTGCGTGCGTCCTGGTACACCTGGGACAAGGAGCCCTGGGTGTTCGCCTTGGTTCTCGGCCTGATCGCCGCGATCTTCGTCTTGGCGCTGCAGACGGTCTACGCGCGTCAGGACCACCGGCGGAGTCTGGCCTGCCTTGCGCGGAACGTGTATTTCGAAGCGCGGGGCGAGCCCGTGGCCGGTCAATACGCGGTGGCGGAGGTCACGATGAATCGCAGGGCCTCGGGTCGATACTCCGATACGGTCTGCGGCGTGGTCTACCAGAAAAACTGGGATCCGCTCCGAAAGCGCTATGTAGGGGCCTTTTCATGGACTGAGTTCGATTCACTGCCGACCCCGATGGGCGAGGACTGGCTGCGCGCCTGGGAAGTGGCTGAGGCGGTCTACTATGAGCGGGAGGCGCCCGTGCTGGAGGGCGCCATGTTCTTTCATGCGACTTACATCAAGCCCGACTGGGCAAAAGGCAAGCGGCCGCTTGCCCGGATCGGCGGGCACGTCTTTTACAAGTAGAAACGAAGTTCTAAGCCGCTTCTCGCTCCTTCTAGCGCGGCGGTCATTCGGGTTTCACCCCGGCGGCGCGGATCACGCCGCGCCAGCGCTCCGCGTCTTCCTTCATGATCGCCGCCATCCCGGAGGGAGTGCTGCCGATCGGCTCGGCCGACAGGGCTTCGAGGCGCCTGGCGACGTCCGGCTGCCTCAGTGTTTCCGCGACCGCGGCGGAAAGCTTCTCGGCGATCGCGGCGGGCGTCTTCGGCGGGGCCGAAATGCTGAACCACGCGATCGATACGAATCCCGGATAGAACTCCGCCATCGCCGGCACCTCGGGGAGCGACGGTGCGCGCCGCCCGCTGCCGACGGCGAGCGCCTTCAGCTTGCCCGCGTGGACGTGCTGCACGGTCACCCCGAGATTGTCGAACATCATTTCCACTTCGCCGGCGAGGAGCGCGGCGAGCCCGGGCGCCGTTCCTTTGTAGGGTACATGCGTGATTCTCAGATTCCCGGCCGCGGTCTTGAACATTTCGGTCGTGAGAAACGAAACCGTGGTCGTCCCCTGGGAGGCGTAGTTGAGCCTGTCCGGGTTCGCGCGCACGAACGCGACGAACTCCTGGAGCGTGTTCGCCGGGATCTTTGCCGCGTTGACGAGCAGAACGCTCGGGATCGCAGCCATCACCGTCACGGGAACGAACTGGGTCGGGTCGTAGGGGAGCTTCAGGTACAGGCTGGGATTGATCACCAGCGGGGCCGGGGGCGTCGCGAGCAGCGTGTAGCCGTCCGGCTCGGCACGCGCCACGGCCTCCGCGCCGATGCCGCCGGAAGCCCCGACCCGATTCTCCACGACGACGGGCTGCCCCCAGCGCGCCGCGAGCCTCTCACCGACGATGCGCGGCAGCGCGTCGGCCGCACCGCCGGCGGGAAATGGAACGATGAGGCGGATCGCGCGACCCGGGTATCCGGGCGCCGCGTCCTGCGCCCATGCGGGAGCGGCGAGTAGCAAACCTGCGAGCCACGCGCGCTGCAACGAATTCATGCATCCTCCGCCACCAAATCGTCCCGATCGCCATGATAGATAATCGCTTGGCTATTGGGCATATTTCCAATCACCTAAGGTCTAGCTCGGGCCGCAAGGCTTGCCTTAGCTTTTCCATCTCACTTGTCAATGGTCGTAGAGTCGCTTAGGTCATTTCCTTAGAATGAAAAAAAGGATTACGGCGGCCGCTACCATAAGCAGCAGGACAACGAGCGGCCAAAACATCCCAAAAATCACCGCAAGCACGGCCGCTGGCATCCACCCCAAGGCGAACCCTAAAAAGCCGTATGTCAGTGTGCAGAACCCCCATACGCCGACGAACGTCGCGGCCGCGGTGATCCAAGTGCCAACGTCGTACCAATCGCGCATGTCTGCAACCCTGGTGATAGCGCACCCCGTGTTAAAATTTCCTCGCTGCGATATCTTCTTCGGTCAATTTGTAGCGCGTCAGATACCGTCTCCCAGTGATCGGGTCTTTGACGCGGTACTGATGGACCTAGGCTCGTAGCAAGCTGAGAACGTGCTGGCCCGGATAGCCTCTCACGCCATGATAGGATACTTTCCGCGAAGATTTCACAGGAGGAAAGTGCACGATGTCCACTTTTGAAAGCGGTCCCGGCTTGTCCTACCGTTCGCCGCGGCGTGGTTTCCTGAGCAAGCTTGCCGCGCTGGGTGCTGCCGGCGCGCTTCCCGGCGGGCTGATGGCGCAGGAGCCGAAGAGGGCGCCCGTCGCGGCGCGCGGCAAGCCATACCGTATAGACGTTCACCACCACCTCATGTACCCCGGCTATCTCGAGGAAGTCGGCGGGCGGCGGGCGGGCTCCACGTTCAAGTGGTCGCCCGCCATGTCGATCGAAGACATGGACAAGAGCGGCATCGCCGCATCGATACTTTCGCTGATCCAGCCGAGCGCGTCGATCGCGGACGTCGAGAAGGGACGGCGAGTGGCGCGCCTCAGCAACGAGTTCGGTGCGCAGCTCGCACGGGACTACCCGGGCCGCTTTGCCAGTTTCGCGACCATTCCTTTGCTCGACGCGGAGGGCAGTCTCAAGGAGATCGAATACGCGCTCGACGCGCTCAAGGCCGACGGCATCAGCCTGATGACGAGCTACCAGGACAAATATCTCGGCGACGGAGCCTTCGCACCGGTCTGGGAGGAGCTCAATCGGCGCAAGGCGTTGATCTACACCCATCCGCTTTCACCCGAGTGCTGCAGGAACATCAAGAGCGAAGTGCCGCCGGCGGTCGTCGAGTACGCGACCGACACCACGCGCACCATCGCGAGCCTCGTGTTCAGCGGCACGGCGGCCCGCTATCCGGGCATCCGCTGGATCTTCTCGCACAGCGGCGGCACGATGCCGTTCCTGCTGAGCCGTTTCATTCGCCATGAGACGGACATGAAGGAGCGGGCGAAGGAGCGGATGCCGAAAGGCCTGATGTACGAGCTGAAGAAGTTCCATTACGACACCGCCCAGGGGAACCATTCGGGAGCGCTTGCGGCCTTGATGAAGATTGTCACACCCGCGCAAGTGCTCTTCGGTACCGACTTTCCGTTCCGCGACGGAGCCGAGGAGATCGAAGGGCTCGCCTCGTTCCGCTTCAGGCCGAAGGACCTCCGCGCCATCGAGCGCGAAAATGCGCTCAGGTTGTTGCCGCGGCTCATCGCCTAGACCGGACTATTCTCCGTAGCCGGAGTTCTTGAGAAACTCGGCCCGCTCGTCCGGGTCGGCGAGGTTTTCAGCGAGCCGTTGATAGAGCGCTTTCAGGTCGTGCACCTGCGCGGCGGCCTTCTTTGCCATCACCTTGGCGATCGGACCTACATAAGGCGCAAGCCGCCCGGCAGCCTTATCGACATCTACGGCCTCGATAGGCCTGTTCGAAAGGTTGGGGGAGGACGCGTCCAGCGCCGCTTTGGGTTGCCCGATCGCGAAAACCTTCTCGAGCGCCGCCGCAGCGAACGCCTTTCCGTCCCGCTCTGACCGAACGCTCTCGGCGAGAAGGCGCACGAGGGTAGGGCCATCGGTGGTCGTCCTTGCCGATCTCCTGACCAGCACTCTCGCCATCGGGCCGACATAGGGCGCGAGCAGCTCCTCGAGCGCACGCAACCGCCCCGCCTCCCATCCCGGGGGCGGGGAGGTCGTGTCCGGCCGGTCCTGGTGAACGATCGTGGGAAGGACAGTCGCCTCGGTCGGGACCGGTGCACCGCGACGGCTCTCGAAACCCTTGGCGAGGGCCGCCGCGAACTCGCGCGCCCTGGCGTACCGGTCCTCCGGCTTCTTCGCGAGCGCCTTGCTCAGGATTGCATCGAAAACTTCGGGGACGCTCTGGGGATTGATTTCCGAAGGGTTGCGGTGGGGTTCGTGGCATATCTTGTACCCGACGGTCTCGGTCGGGCCTTCGAACGGTTTCACGCCGGTGAGCAACTCGTAGAGGACGACGCCGCAGGAAAAGATGTCGCTGCGCCGGTCCACCTGCTGGCCTGCATATTGCTCCGGTGACATGTACGCAGGGGTGCCCATGATGGACCCGACCTGGGTGAGGCTGGAGCGGTCGATCCGGGCAATCCCGAAGTCCGCAAGCTTGAGACGGCCGTCCGGCGTCATGATGATGTTCTGGGGCTTGATGTCGCGGTGGACTACGCCGTGTTCGTGGGCGTAGTCGAGGGCGTCCAGCAACCGGCTCATGATGGTCATCACGTCCTGCAGGCCGAAGCGCTCCTGCCGGGCGAGAAAGTCCCGCAGCCCGCGGCCCTGAACATACTCCATCGCGATATAGGCGAGCTGCTTGTTCTCGCCGTATTCGTAGATGCCGACGATCGCGGGATGGTTGAGCCGGCCGGAGGCGAGCGCCTCGTTCTTGAACCTCGCGATGATCTGCCCCGCGAGTTTTTCGTCGACGAGCTCCTTGCGCACGGTCTTCAGCGCGACATGGCGCTCGAGAACGGGGTCGTATCCCTTGTAGACGATCCCCATCGCCCCCTTGCCGATGACTTCGACGACTTTGTACTTGCCGAGTTGCTTGAGAACTGCCACTAGTCTCCGGGACCGTTGTGACGGCCTTCACTCCCCGAGCATCTTCATCGCCTGCACCAGGCTCGTTCTCATGCGGTTGAACGATCCGGCGAGAGTCGCGATCTCGTCCTTGCCCTTGCTTGCGAATTCCGGGGCGTCGAGATTGCCGAGGCTTACCTCGTCGGCGATCCGCGACAGCCGGGTGACGGGTCGGATCACGATTGCATGAAGCATGAGGTTGAGGGCGACGAAAATGAAAGCGAAGACCCCGGTGAGCGAGATCATGAAGACCTTGAAGGTGTCGTTGGCGCGCTTGATGGGCAAGGTCATGGGGACGGACACGATCTGTGCACCGACCACCTCGTTCAGCTTCCAGCCGAAGCCGTTCGCCGGACCGTAGAGTTCGATCATGGTCTTCGGAGCCGTATCCACGGTGCTGTGGCAGTACAGGCAGGCGGCGTCCTTGATCTGCAGGGGCCGGGCCATGTACAGGGTCCGGCCGGTCGGGGTATCGCGTTCGCCGATGATCTCGGCGCGGTCCGGCGCCTGGCGGAACTGATTCACGACGTCGGTTTCCCAGTCGGTGGCGCGGTTGCGGGGATTGGTTGGATTGAGAGTCGCTTCCTTGTAATCGTAA
>VBCT01000260.1 GCA_005882235.1 Betaproteobacteria bacterium | reverse complement strand
GTCCTCGCGGGTGACCGCCTTGGAGAACGGGAAGAGGCCCGCGACCCCTTCGCCGATCATCGCGGGCGTATTGGGCATCGCTCGAACCAGGCGCGTGTGGCCCTTCAGCCACTTGGAGAGGTTGGCGAGGCGCACGCCCGCGGCGACGCTGATGACGAGATTGGCGTTGTCGGCAATCCCGGATTTGGCCGCCGCTTCGCGAAGATGCTGGGGTTTCACCGCGAACACCACGACGTCGTTCGCCCGCACCGCGTCCTTGGGTTTGTCGAAGCTGGTGACCCCATACTTGTCGACGAGCTTGCGGCGCGCCTCGGCGCTGATCTCGACCACGCGGATATCCTGCAACGGAAAGTCCTTGCGAAGGAGTCCGCCGATAAGCGCGTCGGCCATGTTGCCGCCGCCGATGAACGTGATTCTCATGACAGGCTCAGTCTCGCCTTTCTCCAAATATCGCCGTACCCACCCGTACCAGGGTCGCGCCTTCGGCGATCGCCGCCTCGAGGTCCGCCGACATGCCCATCGAGAGTGTATCCATCGCAAAGCCGTCGCGGTTCAGCCGGTCGCGCAGCTCGCGCAGTTGCCCGAATCGCCGGCGCTGCAGTGCCTCGTCGGGTGTCGGCTCGGGCACCGCCATGAGACCGCGCAGCTTCAAGCGCGGCAACGCCGCCACCTCCTTGGCGAGCTGCGCCGCTTCCGATGGGGCGACGCCGCTTTTGGTCGCCTCGCCCGACACGTTGACCTGGATGCAGACCTGCAGCTCGGTTCGCCCCGCGCCGCGCGCTTCGGCGAGCCGCGCGGCGATTTTCGCACGGTCGATCGAATGGACCCAGTCGAAGTGCTCGGCGATCGCGCGCGTCTTGTTGCTCTGGATCGGGCCGATGTAATGCCAAGTGAGCACAAGCGCGGAGAGCTCGCGGATCTTTTCGACGCCCTCGTGAGCGTAGTTCTCGCCGAAATCGCGCAATCCCGCTTGCGCCGCCTCGCGCACGGCCTCCGGCGGAAACGTCTTGCTCACCGCGAGCAATCGCACCGATTGGGGGGCCCTGCCCGCCGCCCGGGTCGCGGATTCGATGCGCTGCCTCACGGCTTGCAAGTTCAAGGGTATTGAGGACATAATCAGCGCGGCAGTGCGAGCGCGGCGGACCTGAAAACTCTCGCTCTTTCATCTGCTTAGGCCCCTGCTTCGGATTCCGTCCGGGCCTCACGTTGAAGGGGATTATAGTGGATATCTCGGAACTCCTAGCCTTCGTCGTCAAGAACAAGGCCTCCGACCTGCACCTGTCCTCGGGTCTGCCGCCCATGATCCGCGTGCACGGCGACATCCGCCGCATCAACCTGCCGGCGATGGAGCACAAGGACGTGCACGGGATGATCTACGACATCATGAACGACGGGCAGCGGAAGCACTACGAGGAGAACCTCGAGTGCGATTTCTCCTTCGCGATTCCGGGCCTCGCGCGCTTTCGCGTGAACGCCTTCGTGCAGAACCGCGGGGCGGCGGCGGTGATGCGCACGATCCCCTCCAAGATCCTGTCGCTCGAGGAGCTGAGGACACCCAAGATCTTCACCGAGATCGTCGATCAGCCGCGCGGCATCGTCCTCGTGACCGGTCCCACGGGCTCGGGCAAGTCTACGACGCTCGCCGCCATGGTCAACCAGATCAACGACAACGAGCAGGGCCATATCCTCACCATCGAGGACCCGATCGAGTTCGTGCACGAGTCGAAGAAATGCCTGATCAACCAGCGCGAGGTCGGACCGCACACGCTGTCGTTCGCCAACGCCTTGCGCAGCGCCCTGCGCGAGGACCCGGACGTGATCCTGGTGGGCGAGATGCGTGATCTCGAGACCATCCGCCTGGCGCTGACCGGCGCCGAGACGGGGCACCTCGTGTTCGGCACGCTGCATACGAGTTCCGCGGCGAAAACCATCGACCGCATCGTGGACGTGTTTCCGGCGGCCGAGAAGGAGATGATCCGCGCGATGATCTCCGAGTCGATTCGCGCGATCATCGCCCAGACGCTGTGCAAGACCAAGGACGGCGGGGGCCGGGTCGCCGCGCACGAGATCATGATCGGCACGCCCGCGATCCGCAACCTCATCCGGGAGAACAAGGTTGCGCAGATGTACTCCGCCATCCAGACGGGGCAGCAATTCGGCATGCAGACCCTCGACCAGAACCTGCAGGAACTGGTGCGGCGCAACGTCATCGCCGCGGGCGAGGCGCGCGGCAAGGCTGCCAACAAGGACAATTTCCCAGGCTGACGTGAGTCAGCCTGGACATTGCGGCGTAGGCTAACTTAGGCTAGAGCCGAAGTTAAGGGCTCGCCAGGCGAGCCCGGCCGAAGCCACAATTTCCCAGGCTGACTTCCCGGCCCAAGGCTTCAGAAAGGCGAATATGGAACGCGAACAGGCAATGAAATTCATGTACGACCTGCTGCGGCTGATGGTGACGAGGAAAGCTTCGGACCTTTTTATCACCGTGGGCTTTCCTCCGGCGATCAAGATCGACGGCAAGATGACGCCCGTCTCGAACCAGCCGCTCACCGCAGCGCACACCGTGGACCTCGCCCGCGCGATCATGAACGACAGGCAGGCTGCCGAGTTCGAATCGACCAAGGAGTGCAACTTCGCGATCAATCCTGCAGGCATAGGGCGGTTCCGCGTCAACGCCTTCGTCCAGCAGGCGAACGTCGGTATCGTGCTGCGGGTGATCACCACCGCCATACCCAGGATCGAGGACCTCGGCCTCCCGACCGTGTTGAAGGACGTGGTCATGACCAAGCGCGGCCTTGTGATCATGGTGGGGGCCACGGGCTCGGGCAAGTCCACCACGCTCGCGGCGATGGTCGGCTACCGCAACGAGAACTCCCACGGCCACATCATCACCATCGAGGACCCGATCGAGTTCACCCACCCGCACAAGGGCTGCCTCATCACCCAGCGCGAAGTCGGCGTCGACACCGTGAACTGGCAAACCGCGCTCAAGAACACCCTGCGCCAGGCGCCCGACGTCATCCTGATCGGCGAGGTCCGCGACCGCGAGACGATGGATCACGCGGTCGCTTTCGCCGAGACCGGGCACCTGTGCCTTGCGACGCTGCACGCGAACAGCGCCAACCAGGCCCTGGACCGCGTCATCAACTTCTTCCCCGAGGAGCGGC
>VBCT01000259.1 GCA_005882235.1 Betaproteobacteria bacterium | reverse complement strand
CGCGTAGGTCAGCCCGCGCTGCTGGCATTCCTTGACGTCGAAGGGCGGCTCGCCGAGCGAGTAGCTGACGAATTCGAGCCGCGCGTTCCCCGAGTGGCTGGAGATGGGGAAGATCGAGGTGAAAGCCGCTTGCAAGCCCTCGTTCTTGCGCTTTTCCGGAAGCACTGCCGCCTGCAGGAAAGCCGCGTAGGACTCGAGCTGGGTCGCCAGAAGAAACGGCACGCTGAGCACGCTCGCACGCTTGGCGAAGCTCTTGCGGATGCGTTTTTTCTCGGTAGATGAATAGGTTGCCGCGGTGGTCATGGACGCTCCGTCTCGAAGCCAGAGGGAAGGGGACAGGGGGCGGCCCGGAAAGTTCCGCCCCCTCTCGCCTGCGCCCTGTGCAGTGAAAACTCCTGAACCACAGAGATCACGGAGCACACGGGGGAAAACCGAAGCAACTCGCCGTGCTCTCTGTGCGCTCTGTGGTGCAAGATCGTTTTGCGCCGTCGTTACTTGATCTCGGCCTTGGCGCCGGCGTCGATCAGCTTCTTCAAGATCGCTTCCGAGTCCGTTTTGGACACGCCTTCCTTGACGGGCTTGGGCGCTCCATCCACCAGGTCCTTGGCTTCCTTCAGCCCGAGCCCGGTGAGTTCGCGAACGGCCTTGATCACGTTGACCTTGTTTTCGCCGGCCGCGTTAAGCATGACCGTGAACTCGGTCTTCTCCTCGACCGCGGCCGCAGCGCTCCCGCCGCCTGCCGGAGCGGCCGCCGCAACCGTCGCCGCCGCCGCGGACACGCCGAACTTGTCTTCAAGGTCCTTGATCAGCTGCGACAGCTCCAACACCGACATGTTGGAAATCGCATCCAGAATCTCTGCTTTTGCTACGGACATTTCGTTTCTCCTGAATCAGTTTCATTCCGGTAGGGTAGCCGCACTAGTGCGCGCTCGCTGCCTGCCGTTTTGCGCACACCGCTGCGAGGGTGCGCGCAAAGCGCGCCGGCACCTCGTTCAGCGTCCGCGCAAACTGCGCGATCGGCGCCTGCATCGTTGCCAGCAGCTTCGCGAGCAGCTCCTCGCGCGACGGCATGAGTGCGAGCGCGGTGACCTCCTTGGCGGAAATCACTGCGTTCGGCACGGCGCCGGCGCGGATGACGAGCTTCTCGTTCGCCTTGGCGAACTCATTGAGCACCTTGGCGGTCGCCACCGGGTCGGGCGAGATGCCGTAGACGAGCGGTCCCTTCATGTGCTGGGACAGCCCGGCAAACGGCGTGCCTTCGACGGCGCGGCGCGCCAGGGTGTTCTTGAGGACGCGCAGGTACACGCCCGATTTGCGCGCTTTCGCGCGCAGCTCGGTCATGCGGCCCACTTCCAGACCACGGTACTCTGCGACGACGACCGTCTTCGCCTTCGCCAATTGCGCGGAGACTTCGGCGACCATCGCCTTCTTCTTGTCAAGATCGAGACCCAAGGTCTACCTCCAATTTGTCAAAAGCCGCCCGTCGTCGAGACTTGCGGCACCCACGGCGACCTTGCATTCAGGGAAATCCTGCATGGGGTTCGCCATCTGCGTAGGACGGAAGGAGCGCTTGAACATCGATTTCTCCTGCCGATTGAACCTCTCGGTTCCTACGGTCTTTGATAACCCAGCGCACGCCGTGCGAGCCGTGCGATGGCCCAAAGTTCTGTCATCCATATCAATGCTGCGCCGTCGCGCCGCCGCCAAAGCTCCCCACGTCCACGCGCACCCCCGGCCCCATGGTCGAGGAGACCGACACCTTGCGCAGGTAGAGTCCCTTCACGTTGGAAGGCTTCGACTTGTTGACCGCTTCGACCAGTGCCACCAGGTTGTCGCGCAGCTGCTCCGGTGTGAAAGAAGCGCGCCCGATGGAGCATTGAACGACGCCGGACTTGTCGGCGCGGTACTGCACCTGGCCGGCGCGGGCGTTTTTCACCGCCGCCGCGACATCGGGCGTCACGGTCCCCACCTTCGGGTTGGGCATCAGCCCGCGGGGTCCCAGGATCTGACCCAATTGCCCGACCACGCGCATCGTGTCGGGGCTCGCGATCACGACGTCGAAGTCGAGCTTCCCCGCTTTGACGCTTTCGGCGAGATCCTCCATGCCGACGATGTCCGCGCCCGCATCCTTTGCCGCCTTCGCCTTGTCGCCCTGGGCAAACACGGCGATCCGTATCTTCTTGCCCGTTCCCGCCGGCAGCACGACCGATCCGCGCACGGTCTGGTCGGATTTCTTCGCGTCGATGCCGAGATTGATCGCCACGTCGACGGCTTCGTCGAACTTCGCGACCGCCGCCTGCTTGATGATCTTCAGGGCATCGAGCACGGGGTAATTCCTGTTGTGCTCACGCAGCTTCGCCCAGGCTTGTTTCCGTTTCGGGAGCTTGCTCATTTCACGCCCTCCACGGTGACGCCCATCGAGCGCGCGCTGCCCGCGATGGTGCGCACCGCCGCGTCGAGATCGGCGGCGGTCAGATCGGGCATCTTGGCTTTCGCGATCTCCTCGGCCTGGGCACGCGTGATATTTCCCACCTTGTCCGTGTGCGGGGTCTTGCTCCCCGACTCGATTCCCGCCGCTTTCTTGATGAGGACGGTCGCGGGCGGAGTCTTGACGATGAAGCTGAAACTCTTGTCCTGGTAGGCGGTAATCACCACCGGCAGCATCAGGCCGGGCTCGATCTTCTGCGTCTGCGCGTTGAACGCCTTGCAGAATTCCATGATGTTCAGGCCTCTCTGCCCGAGCGCCGGCCCGATGGGCGGGCTGGGATTGGCTTTGCCCGCCGGCACTTGCAGCTTGATGAATCCGACTACTTTCT
>VBCT01000251.1 GCA_005882235.1 Betaproteobacteria bacterium | reverse complement strand
CGCCCGCGCGTCCTTGCGGTCCTTATCGAGATAGATCTCAGTAACCGAGGCCGGATCGGCACGCAGCCGCGCGAGCACCGCGTGGAATCCGAAAATGGCGCGGGTCGGCTTCATCCTGCGCGGTCCTAAGATCTTGCGCGCCGGCGAAGGGATCGGACGTGACGCGGGCCGCCCGCGGATTCTCCCGCGAGCACAAAATCGATCCGGCTCGTCTCGAGGTCCGCCCGGACGATCCTGACCTTCACCCTGTCGGCCAAACGGAACTGCTTTCGGGTGCGGTCGCCGATCAGTTGATGGCGAGTGGCGTCGAAGCGGAAATAGTCCTGCCCGAGCTCGGAGATGTGCACCAGCCCCTCCACGTAGAATTCGTCGAGCGCCACGAAGATGCCGAAACTCGTCACCGCCGAGACCGAGCCTTCGAACTCCTCGCCGACACGGTCGCGCATGTAATAGCACTTGAGCCAGGCGCCGACCTCGCGCGTGGCCTCGTCCGCGCGGCGCTCGGTCTGCGAGCAGTGGCTCCCCAGCTCCGCCCAGTGGCCGGGGTTGTAGCGTCCGCCCGAGAGAACCGCCTTGATGGCGCGGTGGACAAGCAGGTCTGGATACCTGCGGATCGGCGAAGTGAAGTGCGTGTAGTGCTCGTAGGCGAGGCCGAAGTGGCCGACGTTCTCCGGACTGTACTGCGCCTGCTGCAGCGAGCGCAGCAGCACCGTCTGGAGCAGCTGCACGTCCGGGCGCTTGCGCACGGTCTCGAGCAGCTTCGCGTAGTGTTTCGCGGTGGGCTTGTCCCCGCCGTCGAGCGCGAGGCCGAATCCCTTGAGAAACTCGCGCAGGCTCTGCAGCTTCTCCGGAGTCGGGCCTTCGTGGATGCGGTATAGCGCCGGATGCTTGCGCTTGGAGAGAATGTCGGAGGCGCAAACGTTCGCGGCGAGCATGCACTCCTCGATGATGCGGTGTGCGTCGTTGCGCTCGACCTTCTCGATGCGCGCAAGACGCCCCTCCCCGTCGAAGACAAACTGGGTCTCGACCGTCTCGAAATCGATCGCGCCGCGCTCCTCCCGCGCCTTAAGCAGCGCTCTGAAGAGAGCGTTCAACAAGTGCAAGCGCGGCAGCAATCCTTTCAGCTTCTGCGCCGCCTCGCCCCGCGGGTCGCCGAGCGCCGCGGACACAGCGGTATAGGTGAGCCTCGCGCGCGAGCGCATGACCGCAGGATAGAAGCGATACGGGCCGATCTTGCCCTTCGCGCCGATCGCCATGTCGCAGGCCATGCACAAGCGGTCGACTTCGGCGTTGAGCGAGCACAGGCCGTTGGAGAGCTGCTCCGGCAGCATCGGGATGACGCGGCGGGGAAAGTAAATCGAGTTGCCGCGCTCGCGCGCCTCCAGGTCGAGGGCGTCGCCGTCGCGCACGTAGTGGCTCACGTCCGCGATCGCGACGACGAGCCGAAACCCTTCGCTCGTCTTTTCGCAATACACGGCGTCGTCGAAATCCCGCGCCGTTTCGCCGTCGATCGTCACGAGCTCGAGCGATCGCAAATCCTCGCGGCCGCCAAGGTCCCCCGGGCGCGGCACGGGCGGAAACTTCGCCGCGAGCGCCTCGGCTTGCGCCGAGAACTTAAACGGCAATTCGTGTTTCCTGAGCGCGATCTCGATCTCGATTCCGGGATCGGCGGCTTCTCCCAGCACCTCGACGACGCGGCCGATCGGCTGGGTGTGGCCATCAGGCTGCACGGTCAATTCGGCGACGACGACCTGACCGACCCGCGCATTGCCGACATCTTCCGGCGCGATAAGGATGGTCTGGCTGATACGCCGCTCGGCGGGCTGAACGAAGAGGAAGCCGCGCTCCCCGTGCAGGCGTCCCACCACTCGGGCGTTGACGCGCTCGATGACCTCGACGATCGTTCCTTCCTTGCGGCCGCGCCTGTCCACGCCTGATTCGCGCACCATCACGCGGTCGCCATGGAGGACTTTTCGCATCTCGTGCGGGCCGAGGTACAGATCCGCGCCCTCCTCGGCGATCACGAAGCCGTAGCCGTCGGGATGGCCCTCGACGCGTCCGGTGACGAGATCGAGCTTGGCCGCGACCAGGATCGCGCCCTTGCGATTGCGCAGGATCTGGCCCTCGCGTTCCATCGCGCCCAGACGCTTGACGAACGCATCGCGCTCCTTCGGCTTGATCGCGAGGCGCTGCGCGAGCTCTTCGTCGGTGAGCGGCACGCCGGCTTCGGCGAGCGTTCGCAGAGTGAACTCGCGGCTCGGGATCGGATGTTCGTAGCGCGATGCTTCGCGTTCGCGATGAGGGTCGTTCGCGCGTGCGATGTCGCGCTTTTTCATTGACAAATCGGTGCTTTCCTATAGAATCCGCGCTCGGGCTGAAGACCGGAACTGGCGCGGCCCTTTCGCCGAGGTGGCGGAATTGGTAGACGCACTAGGTTCAGGTCCTAGCGGTCGCAAGACTGTAGGAGTTCGAGTCTCCTCCTCGGCACCACTTCCCCACAATTCTAAC
>VBCT01000250.1 GCA_005882235.1 Betaproteobacteria bacterium | reverse complement strand
TCACCTTCGTCGGCGAAATCGTCCGCGGTACGCGCGAATCGGTAAATGAGCGATACGGGGCGACGCAGCGCCGCCGGAAGCAGCACGGAAGCGACCGGAAAGTTTTCGTAATGACCGACTGACATTGCCCTATTTTTCAAAGGGTTTCAGCCTTCTTCGGCTGACAGTATAGGAGGGTTTGCTGTAGAATGACACGCGTGCAGCGGGGCCGCTTTGTCGTCAGCCCGCGAAGGTGGCGGAATTGGTAGACGCACTGGATTTAGGTTCCAGCGCCGCAAGGCTTGGGGGTTCGAGTCCCTTCCTTCGCACCAAGGAACAGGGTTTTCGGGAATGCAAACGAGCATCGAAGCGTTAAGCAGGCTGGAACGGAGGCTCAACATGGCGGTTCCGGCCGAGCAGATCGATCGCGAAGTCGAGCAACGGCTGCGCAAGCTCTCGCGCACCGTGCGCCTGGACGGTTTTCGCCCCGGCAAGGTTCCGCTCAAGATCGTTGCGCAGCACTACGGGCCGCAGGTGCGCTCGGAAGTGATCGGCGACGCGGTGCAAAGGGCGTTTTCGGAAGTCGTCCAGGAGCAGAAATTGAAAGTGGCCGGCTATCCGCGCATCGAACGCAAGGAGGGAAGCGACGCGAAACAGCTGACCTTCAGCGCTACTTTCGAGATCTACCCGGAGGTCAAGATCGGCGACCTGGCGGCCGCGACGATTCAGCGACCCACCCACGCGGTGGACGATGCGGACGTCGACCGCACGCTTTCGATCCTGCGCAAGCAGCGCGTGAGCTGGGAACCCGTCACGCGCGCTTCGCAAACGGGTGACCGCGTCACCGTGGATTTCACCGGCCGCATAGACGGGAACGAATTTCCCGGAGGCAAAGGCGCGGGGGTGGCCGTGGTGCTCGGTGAAGGCCGCATGCTGCCCGAGTTCGAGTCCGGCCTGGAGGGCGTCAGCGCCGGTGACCACAAGACTTTTCCGGTGGCTTTCCCCGCCGATTACCCCGGCAAGGAAGTCGCGGGAAAGAGCGCAAACTTCGAGGTCAGCGTGCAAAGAGTCGAGGCGCCAAGGCTCCCCGCGATCGACGCCGAATTCGCGAAATCGCTCGGCGTGGCGGACGGCGACATCGCGAAAATGCGCGACGAGGTCAAGGCGAACGTCGAGCGCGAAGTCAAGAAACGCGTGGAGGGAGAGGTCAAGCAGAAAGTCATGCAGGCGCTCATCGACTCGACGACGCTCGAGCTGCCGAAGTCGCTCGTCGAAATCGAGATGCGGCGCATGGTCCAGCAGACGCGCGCGGAGCTCGAGGCACGCGGCGTCAAGCTGGAAAGACTGCCGGTGAAACCCGAGGCGCTCGAGGGGCAGGCGCGGCGGCGCGTGGCGTTGGGACTCATTCTCGGCGAGCTGGTGAAATCGCACGAGCTCGGGGCAAAACCCGAGCAGGTGCGCTCGCTGGTGACCGAGCACGCACAGACCTATGAACAGCCCTTCGAAGTGGTAAGATGGGTCTACTCGGAGCCGCAGCGTTTGAACGAATTCGAGGGTCTGGCGGTCGAGTCGAACGTCGTCGGCTGGGTCCTAGCGCATGCCAAGGTGGAGGATAAGACGATCAGCTTCGAAGAACTGATGGGAGCAGCCACGTGAGTCAGGATCCGCAAAGCCTGGGCCTGATTCCGATGGTGATCGAGCAGAGCGGGCGCGGCGAGCGCGCCTACGACATCTACTCGCGCCTGCTCAAGGAGCGCGTCGTTTTCCTCGTCGGCCCGGTCAACGAGATCTCCGCCAACCTGATCGTCGCGCAACTGCTCTTCCTCGAGTCGGAGAACCCCGACAAGGACATCTTCTTCTACATCAATTCTCCGGGCGGTTCGGTGTCGGCCGGGCTCGCCATCTACGACACGATGCAGTTCGTCAAGCCCGACGTCTCCACGCTTTGCGTCGGGCAGGCGGCGAGCATGGGCGCGCTGCTGCTCGCGGCCGGGGACAAGGACAAGCGCTTCTGCCTGCCGAACTCGCGCGTGCTCATCCATCAGCCGATGGGCGGCTTCCAGGGCCAGGCGTCCGACATCGAAATCCATGCCAAGGAGATCCTCTACCTGCGCAAGCAGCTCAACGAGATCAT
>VBCT01000249.1 GCA_005882235.1 Betaproteobacteria bacterium | reverse complement strand
TCGAGGTCGCCGCGTGGCTCACCTCGAACCGCGAAAACATGAGCGAGGGGGTCGCACTCGAAGTCGCGACGGCACTCCTCCTGCTCGAAAACGCGCTTGCCGGTCTCGCGCATCTCTCCAACGAGTTTGCCCAGCAGGCGCAACTTCTGCGCTCGCGCTTGGAAGATTGCATGCTCGGCAAGCTCCGCCGCAGCGCGCCGGAGATCCCCTTGCTCGACGAGATGTCGCGCAAGGCGCAGGAACGACTGCTCATGAACCAGGTTGTGTCGGAAATGCGCGCCAACCTGCGCACGATCGAGCAGGTTCTGGACGCCTTCTTCCGTGATACAGCGAAACGCGATGAGCTCGCGTCGCTCGACAAGCCTGTGCACCAGCTCCTTGGGGCGCTCGAGATGCTGGGCGAGCAGCGCGCACGCGATTCCCTGGCTGCGGCTGCGGAGGAGATCCGCCGCTTCTCCGGAGCGGCCCACAGCGCGAGGCCGCAAGATTTCGAGCGTATCGCCCAGACCCTCTCGGGCCTTGGTTTTTATATCGAGGGCCTGGCCCACGGCAAGGTCGACTTTGAAGCCGCAATGCAGCCGATCGCGGCTGCAAGAAGGGAGGAAGCCGACGCGGCCCAACCGGTTGCCACCGTCGAGGCACAGGTCGCCGAGCAGCAGCGCGAGACGGCGAGCCTGTACGAGGAATGGAAGACCAAACCCGAAGATGGAGCCCTCCGGGCCGAACTGAAAAAAAACCTCGCCGCCCTCCAGAAAGACGCGGGACTGATTGCCGACCAGAAGTTGGAAGATTCCGCGGGGAAGGCGCTCAAGGCGCTCGACAAGACAAGCACCATGCCGCTTACGCCATTCCTCAGGGAAGCCATCGAGAAAATCACGGCGGCGGCGGCGCCCTCTCCATCTCCTGAAGCCGCCAAGCTCATCGACGCAAGCGCCGAGGCGATCGACGCCGAGCTGCTTGGGGTCTATCTGGAGGAGTCCGACGAGGTACTCGCAACGATCCGCGAACACCTCGATACGGTGCGCGAACAGCACGCCAACAAAGAAGCCCTCACGACGATTCGCCGCGGTTTCCACACCTTGAAGGGCAGCGGACGCATGGTCGGCCTCATGCGTCTCGGGGAAGCCGCCTGGGCGGTCGAGCAGACCATGAACACGTGGGTGCAGGAGGAACGTGCCGCAACGCCGGCGCTGCTGCAGCTGATCGGGCTGGCGCACGAATATTTTTCCGGCAACGTCAAACGCCTCAAGGCGGGCGGAGTCTCGAGCGATGAGCGCTCGCTCGTCGCAGCCGCGGAGCGCGTGCGTCGCGGTGAAGCCACGGAGCAGGCATCTCACGAGGCGCTCGGAGCATCCACGGTCCCGGCGGCGAAACCTCCCGCGTCGGCAAGGGCCGAGTTCGCCCCCGCGGCCGCAGCCCTCGTCCCGGTTGCGCCGGCAACACCCGAAGAGTTCGTCCAACTCGGCGAACACCGCGTCTCGACGACGCTCTTCGCCATTTTCAGCGGGGAGGCACGCGCGCACGTTATCGCGATCAGGGAAGAGCACGAGACCCTGCGCCAGCACGGCGTGGTCAGCGACGGCTTACTACGTGCGGTGCACACGCTCGCGGGCACTTCGGGGACGGTAAAGATCTCGGCCCTCTCGGATCTTGGCTATGCGTTGGAGAAGGCGCTGCAAAAACTCGCGACCAGCGAGCTTTCCGAGGACGAACAGTCGCTGGTCGGACAGGCGATCGACACGATCGAGGCAATGGTTGCGAGCGTAGTCGAATTGCGTGTGCCGCGAGCCGTCCCGGAGCTGGTCGCGCGGCTGGAGCGCATCGGGGAGGAGGCGGGCGTCTCTCAGGAATCGACGACGCCCGAGGAAAGGGAACCGCC
>VBCT01000248.1 GCA_005882235.1 Betaproteobacteria bacterium | reverse complement strand
ACCCCGCCTGCAGGAAGAGGGCCTCTCCAGGGCGGTCGCCTCGAAACCGGCGGAGGTCGCCATCGAGGCGCCCGAAGAGACGCCCGCGGCAGGGCTCCCGGCCGCGGCGGCTGCAGCGAAGCCGGTGCCGCTTGCCGAGCGCGAACTACAGCCGAAGGCGCTGCTGCGGGTGCGTGCCGACATCGTCGACCGGCTGGTCAACGAGGCGGGCGAAGTCGCCATCGCGCGCAGCCGGATCGAGGGCGAGATGCGCGCGCTCAAGGCGGCTATGCAGGAACTCACCGACAACGTCGCGCGGTTACGCGCGCAGCTGCGCGAGATCGAAATCCAGGCGGAATCGCAGATGCAATCGCGCCTGGAACTCGCCAAAGAGTCGATGCGTGAATTCGACCCGCTCGAGTTCGATCGTTTCACCCGCTTCCAGGAAGTGACGCGGCTGATGGCGGAAAGCGTGAACGACGTGTCGACCGTGCACGGAAACCTCGTCAACGCCGTGGACGAGACTGAAAAGGCGCTGCTTGCGCAGGCGCGGCTCAACCGTGACCTGCAGCAGGACCTGATGCGCGTGCGCATGGTCCCGTTCGGCAGCCTCCAGGAACGCCTCTATCGCATCGTGCGCCAGACCGCGAAGGAAGTCGGAAAGCGCGCCAATCTGGATATCAAAGGCACCCAGGTCGAGCTCGACCGCTCGGTGCTCGAGCGCATTACCGGGCCGTTCGAGCACCTGCTGCGCAACGCCGTCACCCACGGCATCGAGGCGCCGGACAAGCGCCGGACCGCGGGCAAACCGGAAATCGGCGAAATTCGCCTCGACCTGAAACAGGAAGGCAACGAAGTGCAGCTCTCGCTGTCCGATGACGGCGGCGGCCTCCCGATAGACCGGATCCGCGAGAAAGCGATTGAGAAAGGG
>VBCT01000247.1 GCA_005882235.1 Betaproteobacteria bacterium | reverse complement strand
CCTCCACCGGTACTCCGGATTCTCCGTCTGGCGAACCTCGCCAGACCAGGAAAATAGTCACATGAAAATAACGACCGGCTACTTCGTGTGCGGGAGTTTCGACTTTCAGTTACGCTCTGAGGTGAGTTACTAGAAAGACCTCCACTCACTCTTCGCCGTGCTCGTCCATCCGAACTTCGATCCGGTCGCGATCTCGCTCGGCCCGATCGCGATCCGCTGGTACGGAATCACGTATCTCGTCGCGTTCGCAGTGTCCTATTGGCTCGGGCGCCTGCGCATCGCGCGCGCGATGGCGGGGCGCGTCACGGTCGCGGCGCTGGATGATCTGCTGTTCTTCTGCGTGCTCGGCGTGGTGCTCGGCGGCAGGCTCGGGTACGTGCTCTTCTACAAGCCGGCATATTACTTTTCCCATCCGCTGGAGGTCTTCGCGGTGTGGCACGGCGGCATGTCCTTCCACGGAGGCTTCCTCGGCGTGCTGCTCGCGATCGGGTGGGTCGCGCGAAAGCACGGCCTGCGCTGGATCGAGGTCACGGATTTCTTCGCGCCCCTCGCCCCGCTTGCGTTCGCCGCGGTGCGGCTGGGCAATTTCATCAACGGCGAGCTCTACGGCCGCGTTACCGATGTGCCCTGGGGAATGCTGTTCCGCGGCGCCGGACCGCTCCCGCGCCACCCCTCGCAGCTCTACCAGTTCGGCCTCGAGGGGGTGCTCCTGTTCGTGCTCCTGTGGATCTATTCTTCGAAGCCTAGGCCCACGGCGGCGGTGTCGGGTGCGTTTCTCCTGGGCTACGGAGCATTGCGATTCGCGGTCGAATACTTTCGCGAGCCCGATGATTTTCTTGGACTTCTTGCGCTCAACCTGTCCATGGGCCAGTGGCTGTCGGCGCCCATGATCGCATTCGGCATCGGCATGCTCGTTTGGGCTTGGCGCAGGCCGCAAAAGGTCTAAAATAAAAGCGGTGCCATGGTCGAGACGAAGGACGAACAGATGCAGGCGCAGATGAGGCAGCGGTTGCACGAGCTGCAGCTCGAGCACCGGGACCTCGACACCGCAATTCACCGCATCGCCGACGACCCCTCCCACGATCAGCTCGCCCTCACCCGCATGAAGCGGCGCAAGCTTCTCCTCAAGGACCAGATCTCCTGGATCGAGAGGCAACTCGATCCCGATATCCCCGCCTGACACGCACTCAAGCAAACCCGCGCGCGATAAGCGAGGCGCCGCTCGCGAGCAGCAGGATCCCCACCGCGCGCATCACCATCTCGCGCGAGATCACGCGGAAGACCCGCGACGCGAGGTAGACCGCGAGCAGGCCCGCGGGAATCGCTGCCGCCGCTGCGATCCACACGCCGTCCTGCATCAGCAGGCCGGTCACCGCGAACGCCAACAAGCGCAGCCCGATGCTGAAAATCGTGGTGAGGGTCATGGTCGCGCGGAACTGCTCCTTGCTGAGCGCGCGGTGCGAGAGGTAGATCGCGTACGGCGGCCCGCCCGCACCGAACAACGTCCCCGAGAGCCCTCCGCAGAAGCCGGCGAAGTACGCCCAGTTCCGGCTCACCGTCGCCGCGGGGCCCTGGCGCGCGAGGCTGTAGAGCGCGTAGCCGAGGACGAAGGCCCCGAGCGCGGTGAGCGACGCCTGGCGCGGGAGATTCACGAGCAGCGTCGTCCCGGTGACGATCCCGACGACCATCAGCGGCACCATGCGCGCGATGTCGCCGAGGATCGCGTTCCTCGGATTCTCCAGCCCCAGCCTCAGGCCGTTGGCGAAATCGACGACCGCGAATACCGCCAACGCGAAAGGCAGCGGGACGAAGAAGGTCGCGAGCGGAATCGAGACGAGGGCCGAGCCGAAGCCCGTAAGGCCCTGGATGAAACCGGCTAGGAAGGCGATCGGCGCGAGCGCAAGCGCCGCTTCGGCGCCTTCGAGAATCATCTAGGCGAGTGCGCGCGCCAGCACTTGCGCGACGTGAACGGCCTCGCGCGCCGCTCCGTCGGCGATCTGATGGCGGCAGCTGGTACCGTCGGCGACGAGCAGCGTGTCCTCGGCCGCCGAGCGGACCTTGGGAAGGAGCGCGAGCTCGGCCATCTTCATCGAGACCGCGTAGTGCCGGGCCTCGTAGCCGAAATTTCCCGCCATTCCGCAGCACGACGATTCGATCGTTTCGACTTTCAGCTCCGGAACGAGCGACAGCGCCCGCTGGACCGCGGGCATGGCGCCGAAGGCCTTCTCGTGGCAATGGCCGTGCAGGAGCGCGCGCTTCTCGGCGAGCGGCTTGAGCTCGAGCGCGAGTCGGCCGGTCTGGTGCTCGCGCGCGAGGAACTCCTCGAAGAGCAGCGCGCTTTCGGCGAGCGCGTCGGTCTCGCCGCCCGGGAGCATCGCCTTGAATTCGTCGCGCAGGGTCAGAAGGCAGGACGGCTCGAGGCCGACGACATCGACGCCGCGTCCCACGTAGGGCTCGAGCGCGGCCAGCACCCGTTGCGCCTCGGCCTTCGCCTGCTCGACCATTCCCGCCGCGAGGAAAGTG